>JAAYVJ010000073.1 GCA_012517265.1 Planctomycetota bacterium
AGGCCTTCCACGATGTCGTCATCCAGGCAGAACTCGGCCATCTCCTGGATTCGGCCTTCGAGGTTGACGTACCGGGTGTAGTGCTGGGACCATCGCTTCGTCGCGTTGTAGTACTGCTCCAGGGCAGGCAGTAGATAGTTGCGTTCGGTTCGGCACCCCGGGCCGCCGGACTCGAAGTCCCGGCAAGTCTGCGGCTTGTGCTCGTGGATCAGGCACCGGCGGGTCGTCATGTCGAAGAAGTAGCACGGCGTCGGCGACGAAGGGCGGTTGCGGTTGTTTGCCGTGTACCACTCCACCACGCGCAAGATGTCCTCCGGCAAACGATCCAATTCGTCTTGGCGGAACGGGGGGATGCTGATGAAAGCGCAGCACGCCCCGCACTGCCTGCACTGGCCGAGCGGCTCCTTCTCTGCGGTCGTCCCGCGCAAATCTTTCTTCCACTTTGCCGACACGAGGCCCTCCTCTCTGGATTGGCGCTTCTCTCCGGCCTGGCCCCGCCGCAAAGACAGGCAAGCCGGGACCAGCACACAGCCGGAGACGCTGTTTTCATCGGCGTTTGGGGGGAGGCACTGTCCTGATTCTGTCGGGGGGGCGTGGTTGTCGGATGCGTGGGCGGATCTGCGTGATGGCGGACGAACGGAGGGGGTCGCCGGGCGTCGGAATATCGGGCGTAACCGCGATCGGCGGGCTCCCCGGTCCGGGGAGGCCGGCGCCACCGCCCTATAATGGTCTCTGATCTTGGCCCGCCTTCTGCACGGTTCGTACTCACCCGGTGTGTGAACCTCCTTGTCAGCTACGGCGTCGCGGATGACCGGGACTTCATGAGTGCAATCGGCGTATGGCCACCGAGACAAAACATTTGACGAGGTTGCGGCGTATCGTGTTATAATCCGTTCTCCATGGAAGGTCGCGCCTGACCGGACGTGATGCTGCCTGACGGTCGGAGTTGTGGACGCTCGTGAGGAACTCAAACTGTGTCATCTCGTTGATGTTGCTGTCGCTGGCGGCATTGAACATGCCGCAGGCGGCGGTGTTCTGTATTGGCAACGATGGGCACAGAGCCCTGGAGCTTGCGGACCACCATCACTGCCCCGATGGCTCGCACCCGCTGAACTACCACGCGACTGGCGTCGAGGCAGCCGAGCATTCGCACGTAGGCCAACCGGATGACGGACCCTGCGTTGACATCCCGATTCCCACCCAATCAGGGGACCGCCGTTTCGCGTCGCAGCATTCGAATGTCATCCCCGTTCCTATCGCGGTATCTGTCCCTGCGACCCAGACCCACGTGGCCGTCGAGGTTCTCGGTGTGGTCTCACCGTCGTTCTTGTTACCTTCCTTCGCCGGCGTCCTGCCGCAGTCTGTCATTCTCCAAGTGTGATCCCCGCATTCGATGAATCGTGAACCCCTGGCGGGGCGAAGACAGAATCTTCGCTCCCTGCAGCCTGCGGGTTGGAGATTCTCGCTCGCGCGCTTGGTGCGAGCGTCTCGTCGATTGTGGGAGCACTCTTCATGCATCGAGCGGCGTGCATTCTCTTCTTGACGGCACTGGCCATGACGGTTGGCTGCCGTGCGACGGAAAGACCTTCCGCGGGTGTGCGAGCCACCGAGGTCCCAGCTGGGCCGGCCATTCCGCAGAACACTCGAACCCACGGCGGAGCGATTGCCGAGCCGACTGGCGTCGTCGCGCTGCGGGACGCCCTGGCGCTGGCTGTGTCTCGCAATCCCCGGCTGGCGGTCTATCCCTATGAGCTTCGGGCGGCGGACGCCCGCGCCTTGCAGGCGGGGCTGCGGCCCAATCCCGAGTTGGAAGTGGAGATCGAGGAACTCGCCGGCGGTGGGGAACGCAGCGGCTTTGAGGGAGCCGAAACGACCATCCGAATCGACCACCCGATCGAACTGGGGGACAAGCGAGCCAAACGGGTTCGCGTCGCGCAGTTCGACAAAGAACTGGTTGAATGGGACTACAGGGCCGCCCGGCTGGACGTGATCCGCGAGGCGACCCAGGCATTCGTCGCGGTGCATGCGGCGCAGAATCGGGTCGCCCTGGCGCGCAAGGTCGTTGAACTGTCGGAACAGGCGTATGCGGCGGTGGCCCAGCGGGTACAGGCCGGACGCGATTCGCCGGTCGATGAGCTTCGGGCTTCGGTCACGTTGTCCACCGGCCGGATTGCGCTGCAGAAGAACGAAAAGGCCCTGGCCTCGGCGCGTCATACGCTGGCGGCAATTTGGGGTGGCAGAACACCCGCGTTCCAGGAAGTGGCGGGGGATTTCTATGAGTTGCCGCTTCCTCTTCCCATCGAAGACTCCGCCGCGGCGATCGACGAGAACCCAGATGTGGCCCGGTGGGAATCGCAGGAGCGAAAGCAGCGGGCCGCGCTGAGTCTGGCGAAGGCCGGCGGTGTGCCCGACGTGTCGGTCGGCGGCGGAATCCAGCGGTTCGAGGCAGGGGACGATTCGGCCTTGGTCGTCGGACTGGGCGTGCCGATTCCGTTGTTCGACCGCAACCAGGGCGCCATCCGCGAGGCGACAGCCGAACTGGGCAAGGTCCGTCGCCAAGAGGAGGCCGAGCGGGTGCGGGTTCTGGCCTCGCTGGCGGAGGCGACCGGGGCTTTGGCCGCGGCCTACGAGGAGGCGACCGTTCTCCGGGACGAGGTGCTCCCCAGGGCCGAACAAGCCCTCGCCGCGGCGCAGGACGGTTATCGGCAGGGCAAGTTCGACTATCTCTATGTGCTGGACACGCAACGGACGCTGCTGGAGATTCAAGCCGCCTACATCGACGCGGTCGAGGCGTATCACAAGGCGTCGGCCGAGGTCCGGCGTCTGATCGGCGCGTCGCCCGAGGGCGGCGAACTCCCGGATTCCATCATCCATCCATCTTCTCAGGAGGATTCTCATGAAGAGTAGACTGATCCACGCGACGGTGTCGGTGGTCGTTTTCGCAGGGCTTTCGCTTGGATTTCTGGGCCTGACGTGGCAGCCGCACGTTCATGCGAGCCAGGAGGCGGAACAGGAGCACGAGCACGGACAGGAGGCGAAAGAGCCGGAATCGACGGAGCACGACCACGGCGGGGACGAGCTTCACGGGTCCAAGAGCCTGGATGAACTGCGGGAAACCAAGTGCGAGCATGAGATCTCGATTCTCGACTGCGATGAATGTCGTTACGAAGCGGGCGTCGCGAAGATGTCGCCCCAGACGGCGCACGGGCTTGTGGAGAGCTGGCCTGTCCACACGGAGTCCCAGGCCGCCCGGCGATTGACCCTGACCGGCGAAGTGCAACTAGATCCGACGCGGGTCGCCCTGATCGCCTCGGCGGGAGCCGGCCGAGTGGAGGAGGTCCGCAAGAACCTGGGCGAGAAGGTCCAGGTCGGCGACGTGGTCGCGGTCGTGCAGTCTCCGGAATTGGGACAGGCCCAGGCGGATTGGCTCGAAGCCAAGGCCCGGCTTGATTTGGCCCGTCAGACGTATGATCGCGAGAGGCAGCTTCATGAGAATCGGATCAGCAGCCAGGCCGACTACCTGGCCGCGCGCAGCGAGTTGGCCTCGGCCCAGGCGGCGGCCTCGGCCGTGCGAAAGCGATTGCAGCTCTTCGGGCTGAGCGTCGAGCAGATTGAATCGCTCGGCTCCGCCGATTCGGAAGCCTCATTCGGGCAGCTTGTCCTGACATCGCCCATCGGCGGGACGGTGATCGAGCAGAATGTCGTATGGGGCCAACTCGTCGAGACCACCGAGACTCTCTGTCGGATCGCGGACCTGTCGCGGCTATGGGTCTGGTGCGATGTGTACGAGTCGGACTTGGCCGTGCTGCATGAGCGGATCGTGTCGGGAGCCACGGTGCAGGCCCGGATATACACCGGCGCGTTTCCCGAGACTGTCTTCAGTGGCACGCTCGACCTGATCAGCAGTCAGTTCGACCGCCAGACGCGAATGCTGAAGGTGCGCGTGATGGTGGACAATCCCGAAGGCCGGCTCAGGCCGGGCATGTTTGTTCGGGTCATGATCGGCCTCGGAGGCGACCTGGCGGTTCTGCGGGTTCCTGCGGCAGCCGTCCTCTCCGACGACGGCAGGCAATTCGTTTTCATCCGGCTCACGGACGATCTGTGGATTCGACGGGACGTGACGGCCAGACCAACCCAAGACGGCTTCGTAGAGGTGCAGACCGGCCTGAGGGACGGTGATGTCGTCGCCTCACGGGGGGCCTTCATGTTCAAGAGCGAAATCCTCAAGGAGAAGATGGGCGCCGGGTGCGCGCACTGAATCGAATGCGACCCGCGGGGCACTGACGCCTTTCGGAAGGAAGAACCCCTGGCATAGGAACGCGACATGTTCGATCACGCGATGCAATTCATTCTTCGACAGCGGTTTCTCGTCCTGTTGACGGGGGCTCTGATTCTGGTCTGGGGCGGCGTCACGTGGCTGCGGCTGCCCATCGACGCTTTTCCCGACGTCACAAACGTCCAGGTGATGATCCTGGCCGAGTCTCGCGGCCTGAGCCCCGAGGAGATCGAGCGGCTGGTGACGTTCCCGATCGAGACGCAGATGTCCGGCCTGCCCGGCGTGCAACAGGTTCGGTCCCTGTCGCAGTCCGGCTTGTCGCAGGTGGTGGTGATTTTCGAAGATCGTACGGACTCGTATTTCGCCAGGCAACTGGTCTTCGAGCGACTGGCCATGATTCGGGAGGATCTGCCCGATGGGGTCGAGCCCGAACTGGGGCCGATCTCGACCGGCCTGGGCGAGATCTATCAGTATACCGTGGAGTCGGGATACTACTGCCCCTCGCACCGCGAGGTCTGGTCGCAAGACGTGGGCGCCTGCCCTCAATGTGAAAAGCCTCTCGTCGCCGGCGGCGTCGACCTGATGGGTTTGCGGACGATCCAGGAGTGGCTGATCTCCCCGCAGTTGCGGAGGCTGCCCGGCCTGAACGAAGTGAACAGCATGGGCGGCTTGGTCCGTCAGTTCGACGTCGTGGTGGACTCCGACATGCTGGTCAAGTACGGCGTCTCCCTGCGGGACGTGATCGAAGCCGTCGCAAACAACAACCGCAACAGCGGCGCGGGCTTCATCACCAAAGATTTCGAGCAGATCAACGTCGTGTCCGAGGGGCTGCTCAAGGATCCCAACGACATCGCGCGGATCGTGGTCAGGACCGAGAATGGGACGCCGGTGTATCTGGGCGACCTGGCCCGGATTCAGGTCGGCTCGCAGGCCCGGTGCGGTGGGGCGGGCCGGGACGGACGCGGCGAGACCGTCGTCGGCATGACGATCATGCTCAAGGACCAGAACTCCAAGCTCGTCGTGGACCGTGTGAAGAAGGAAATTCCGGAAATCCAGAAGTCGCTGCCGCCGGGAGTGAAGATCCGGCCGTTCTACGATCGAACCGACCTGATCCAGGCTTGCATCCGCACCGTATCCAACGCGTTGCTGCAGGGTGGTCTTTTCGTGATCGCCATCCTGTTCCTGCTTCTGTGGGACCTGCGGGCTGCGCTGACGGTTGCCTTGTCCCTGCCGCTGACGGCCGCTGCGACGTTCATTCTGATGGACTGGGCCGACGTGTCGGCTAACCTGATGAGCCTCGGCGGCCTGGTCATCGCGATCGGAATGGTGGTCGACGCGGCAATCATCGTCGCAGAGAATATCACACGGCACATGGGCGAAGACGCTCGAAGCGACCGTACGCGGGCCGAAATCTCGCGGGCGGCCGTACGGGAGGTGGCCCGTCCGATGACGTTCGCGATCCTTATCATGGTAGTCGTGTTCGTTCCGCTCTTCACGCTCCAGTCGCTGGAAGGCAAGATGTTCCGGCCGCTGGCCCTCACCATTTGCTTGGCGATGCTCTCGTCACTGGCAGTCTCGTTGACGATCGTGCCGGTGTTGGCAGCCGCGGTGACCAAGCGCGTGGCCAGGGATATTCACGGCAATCCGCTTGTCCGGGTGTTCCACGCGGTGCACACGCCGATTCTGCGGCTGGCGATCCGAGGTCGCTGGATCACGATTGCGGCGGCCGGCGCCCTGCTGGTCGGCGGCGTCTCGATGTTCTCGCGGCTCGGCACGGAATTCCTGCCTGCCCTGGACGAAGGCGCCATCGCGATCAACGTCGTCCGCCTGCCGACCGCGGGGCTGGAGGGGTCCATCCTCCAGAGTCGGAAGATGGAACAACGTTTGCTGGAGCGGTTCCCCGACGAGATCGAGACGATCGTTTCCAAGACCGGCCGGGCCGAGATCTCCGAGGACCCCATGGGACCCGAGCAGACGGACTTCATTCTCATGCTCAGACCCAAAGACCGCTGGTCGGCAGTTCAATCCAAAGACGAACTGATCGAAGGCATCGACCGGGAGTTGAAGGCTTTCCCCGGCATCCGCCCGGCGTTCTCGCAGCCCATCGCGCTTCGGGTCAACGAGCTGATCAGTGGGATCAAGTCTGACGTCGCGATCAAGATCTTCGGCGACGATATGCAGACGTTGGTGCGGACCGCCGGGGAGATGGCCCCGATCCTGTCCGGCATCGAAGGGGCCCAGGACGTGGCGATCGAACAGGTCACGGGGTTCTCGCAGCTCAAGGTCGTGCCCGACCGGCAGGCCATGGCGCGGCACAAGATCAGTGTGGAGGCGGTCAACGAAGTGCTGGAGGCGGCCGTGGGCGGCACGGCCGCCTCGACCTTGTACGACAGTCTCGTGCCAGTCGAGATCGTAGTGCGTCTCGGGCAAGCGGGAGGGGCCGCCGACGATCTGCGTCGGCTGCCGGTCGCCAGTCCGCTGGGCTACAAAGTCCCGCTGGGCGAGGTTGCGGGAATCAAGCAGGTCGAGGCGCCCGCCAGGATTACTCGTGAAGATTCGCGTCGGCGGTTGCTGGTCGAGTGCAACGTGCGAGGGCGGGACATCGGCGGTTTCGTCACCGAGGCGAAGAAGAGGCTGGAAGGCGTCGAGCGGGGACTGCCGCCCGGATATCGGCTGGTCTGGGGCGGGCAGTTCGAGAACCAGCAGCGGGCCATGAGGCGGCTGGCGATCGTTGTGCCGATCTGCTTGCTGCTGATTTTCGTCATGCTCGTCAGCGCCCTGAACTCGCTCAAGAGCGCGTCGCTGATCATGGTCAACTTGCCGTTTGCGGTGCTTGGAGGGGTGGCCGCGATGCATGTGCTGGGCATCCATCTGAGTGTGGCCGCGACGATCGGATTCATCGCGGTTCTGGGCGTTGCGGTGGAGGACGGCCTGGTCTTGGTCAGTTTCTGCGACCAGCTCACCCGCGAGGGACGCGGGGCGGTCGAGGCGGTGCTTGAAGCGTGCCGGCTCCGTGTCCGGCCACTGGTGATGACGACCGCGACGACACTGCTGGGTCTGCTGCCGATGCTCTACGCCGCCGGGGCAGGCTCCGAACTCCAGCGGCCGCTGGTAGCAGTGATCTTCGGCGGATTGATCAGTTCGCTGGTGCTGGAGTTGGTCGTTCTTCCGGTCCTGTACGTTCTGACGCACAAGAACCCCTCTTCCGCCGAAGTCTGACCCTGCGAATTCCGGAAAAGGGCCTGCTGGTTCGTCCGATAATGACCCTGTGAGGGGCTCGCGGTTTTCCGCCGGAGGAGAACCGGACGGATCACAAGTTCTTTCGCTTGCCATCGCCATGCCGGTGTGGTAGACTAGAACGGTATTATGGAGGATGTGCGGGGTCTTTGGGTGGACTCGCAGAATAGGGATGTGCCGCAAGGTGGGCCTTTGGACGGCAGTCCGGAAGGCGGGCGTGGTTTCACTCGGAGGGATTATGAAGACGCGTGAAGTCGGTTGTGTGTTGGTGTTGTTCTTCGCCACCGTGTTGGGGGCGGTCAACACGACGGTCACGCTGAGCGACAAGAGCTGGTTGCCGTCTCAGCAGACGCTGGTCGGCGACGTGGGGCTTTTCGGCGAAGGGGCGGCGTCGGGGCCAATGCCTGAGGCCCCGGACTCGTCGGAGGAAGGGTTGACGGCCGGATTCTCTGGACACCTGGACCTGTCCTCCCTTCACTTGTCGGATCCGGTTGTGTCCACCACGGCGGATGGCCAGCAGAACGCCGGGCCGGTGACGCTGCCATTGATCGACGCGCTGGGGAGTGGAACGAGTCTGCCAGGGAGGGCCTCCTGGGGGGGCGACGCCAACGGATACGCCGGTTCTTTGAGTGTGGACGGCCGGTGGAACCAATCGTCGCCGGCGGAGATCGACTGGATGGCCGCAAGGTTGCCCGCCGCTCGTGAAGTGTCCATGATGGAAGTCGTTGTGTTTCCTGCCTTGGGGGTTCTCGTCGTGGTTCTCATCGTGGGCATGCTGATCGTTCGTGTGCGCAAACGCAGGCCTGTCAATCAAGCCCAACAACTTCTTCGCGTCTAGAGGCGCCAGGCCGTTGTCATCGGCGGTGTCTCCCCCTTTATCGCTTTCAGCGGTCTGCTTGTGTCCGGCCGGGGATCCGCGTCCGGTGCCTCCCTAATGCACCGGGTGGGGCGAGCCCGTCTTCTGTGCTGCCAGGAACTCCGCGATCGTCTGGTGTCCCGTGCGAGCGGCCGCTTGGGCGGGCGTTTCGTTGTGACGTCCGTTCTTCGTGTCGACCGCGGCACCGGCCGCCACGAGCAGCTCGACGGCTCGCTGATGGCCTCTTTCAGCCGCATAGTACAGGGGTCTGGCGTCTGTCCGATCCTTTGAGTTGACGTTGGCGCCCTGGGAAAGGAGTGTTCTGATCTGTTTGAGGTTCCCCGTAGCTGCGGCCTGATGCAGAGGGGTGACGCCGGTTCTGAGCAACTCCGCCGTCTTGCCGCAGGGGACGCCCTGGGAGACGAGGTATTCGACGATTTCCTTGTGGCCGCGGCGGGCCGCTTCATGGATTGAATCGTCGCCGTCGTTGTCCTTGACATACGCGTCAGCCCCGGCCCCAATGAGTTGTTCCACCACCGATTTACGGCCCTCGAACGCGGCGAGGTGCAGAGCGGTTGCCCCGGAGCGATCGTGAACATCGAGCGAAGCGTGGGCACCGATCAGCAGGGCTACGGTTTCTTCGGCGCCATCGGCTGCGGCCCGGTGCAGAGGCGTGTGACCGTCCACATCTACGGCATTGACCTCGGCTCCTTTGTCGATGAGCAGCCGGACCACGTCGACGAATCGCCCCTTGGGCAACTCCCTCCTACCTCTTGCGGCCGCTTCATGGAGCGGCGTTGTGCCGTACGCGTCCCTATGACTGATGGCGGCCCCAGCGGTGATGAGCATTTCGGCGATTTCATAGAGTCCGCCGGCCGCCGCGATTTGGAGGGGCGTCTGGCCCTGCCATTCGCTGTCGGGTCTGCCGCGAACGCCGGTTTTGATAGCCGCATTGACGTCGGCTCCTTGGACGATCAGTGTCTTCACGAGTCGGGTGTTGCCCAGTCGAACCGCGTGGTGCAGAGGTGTGGTGCCGGAGACGGTCCGGGCTGCTCCTTGGGCCCCCGCGGCCAGCAGCAGGGCGGCGTTGCCTTCCTGGTATCCCTGGAGGGCCACAAGGACAGGAGTGGCCCCGTTCGCGTCGATCGCGTCGAGGTCGGCCTTGGCGTCGATCAGCAGACGAAGGACGTCGTTCCCGTCTCGCGGCGCCGCCAAGTGCAGAGGTGTCCGGCCGTCGGATGTCTTGGCGTTGACGTCTGAACCCCTGGCGATCAGCATCGCAACGACCTCGTCATCGCCGGGCGTCACGACGGTGCGAGGTCGGAGGCCGGCGACCGCCTCGTGCAGCGGCGTCCAGCCGTCTTCATTCTTGGCGTTGACATCGGCGCCGTGGTCCAAAAGCAGCTTGACGACCTCCCTGTGATTCCCGTTTGCGACCGCCTCGTGCAGTGCGGTTGAGTTCTGTTCGGCTCTGGCGTTGATTTCCGCTCCCTTGGAGATCAGCAGTTCGATCGCTGCCACATTGCCGTTGCGGGCGGCCAGGTGCAGCGGGGTTGAGGAGAAGACCCCTCTGGCGTCAGGGTCGGCGCCGTGTTCGAGAAGGATCCTGGCGATGTCGACGTCTCCGCGATCGATGGAGTAGCACAGCAGCGTTTGAACGGCGGTGTCGTCCATCCCCCGGATGTCGGCGCCGCGGTTCACCAGCAACTCGACCATGTTCTTGTGTCCCTGCGTGACGGCGCTGGCCAGGGGCGGAATCCGGTCTCTGTTGCGGATGTTGATGTCGGCGCCGCGGTCGAGCAGGAGTTCGGCGCTTTCCAGATCCCCGCGGGCGGCCGCCAGGTGCAAGGGGGTGTTGCCCAGGATATCCGCGGCCCGGACATCGGCGCCGCGGTCGATCAGCATGCGGACCAGGCCGCGGCTGGACCGGCCGGCCGCACAGTGGAGAGCCGTGGTGTTGGACGGGTTCTTGGCGGTCACGTCGGCACCTCGCTCCACGAGCAGAATGGCGATTTCCTCGAAGCCTTGGTAGGCGGCGACGAGCAGCGGGATTTCGCCGGCGGAGGTTCTGAAATTGATCTCGGCCCCGGCGTCCAGGAGGACCTCCACTGCCTTCTGTTGGCGGCGAAGAATGGCTTGGATCAGCGCTGTGCGTCCGTTGCCGTCCTTCTCGTTGACGTCGGCGCCGCCGGCCAGGAGGGATTGAATTCGAGGGATATCTCCATCCTTGGCCGCTTGGTGAAGGGCGATCGGATCGTGGCTGGAGCGTCGTTCGCAACCCAGACCCGCCAAGAGGAGCATGAACGCCAGGCCAGGAATCAGGTTCGATCTCACTTGTCAGTCCCTCGTACTCAACGTCGCAACACGGAAGCGGCCCCGCCGCTCGACGGCATTGACGCCGCGGCCCTGTTCTTCGAGTCGCCATTATACTCTCCGACGTTCATGATCCCAGAGGACTTGCACTGTTTTTGTTGTTCAGAGCTCGATGCGAGAATGGAATGCTGCCGCCTGGCGGATTGGGCGGCAGAAACCGCGGGCGGGACATCGGCTGTGACTCTGGCCCCCCGGGGCGATCCGAACGCGAGCCTTTCCCTCGGTGGTAGTGTCTGGGAAAGGCTCGCGTGCCACATCACCCCTCCACGTCACTCCTCCGCATCGCCCCTCCGATCCGTTCCCCCCTCCGCGTCCTCTCATCCCTCCGGCCTGCCGGCCCCCCGGGAAGGCCGGGACACTCACTCGAAGAGAGCGTCCCGGCTTCCGTCTACAGGCAAGCGTCTCCTGCTCGACGGAAACACTCAGATCGGCCGCTCGGTTTCTCCGCCCTCCGTTATCGACCCGGTCGAGGCGAATCTCGCCCCCGGCCA
Organism: Planctomycetota bacterium; assembly: GCA_012517265.1. Classification (GTDB taxonomy): domain Bacteria; phylum Planctomycetota; class Phycisphaerae; order Sedimentisphaerales; family Anaerobacaceae; genus PLanc-01. The sequence continues at coordinate 11,234 of JAAYVJ010000073.1, forward strand.
TCACAAAAACGAAGCGGCCAAACATATCTTCCGTCATGCGGTCGACGCCGATCCGCGACCCACATCCATCGATGTTGCAGTTGCTCGCGTTACAACATCGACGATGGTGTCATCGTAGCCGGATCGAGTCGGGCTCAATATAGGGGGAACGCTCAATTGACCCTAGGCAAATCCCCCGGGGCACTGGGGATGCGATGGGCAAAAGCGAGCCGTTGTCCGAGCACGTCGCCGGGGAGGACGAACGGAAGTGCTTTCCTATGTGCCGATCCGACAAGGGCTTACGCGATCGTTCGCCTCTCAACGATCGCGCAAGCCCCTCGGAGAGAACTGGATTACGAGCCGGATGCCGCGGAGGCGACTTTCTTCAGATCAACCTGGCTCAGCGCCTGCTTGAGGGTGTCCATCGTGACGCCGTTGCCGTTCAACTCGACGATGAACCGCTCGGGGACGAAGACGCGGATCGTGCCGGACTTGCTCTCGTTGTCGTACTCCTCGACGCCCTTGAAACCACTGTAGGTGCTGGTCTTCTCGTAGCCGGTATCGGTCTGGCGGTCGTACTGAGCGAGAGTCCAGCCGGTCATGCCCATCTTCATCGGGCCGCTCAGGTTGCCGACATCGGTGATTTGGAGACTGATCGAGGTCCCTTCCTGGCCCTCATATTCTCCCTCGGCGTGCGACATATCGACGCCCATCATCTGGTTCTTCTCCGCTGTGGCGCTGGTCCGCTTCATTCCCGCCAGGGTCTCCGGCAGCAGGGCCTTGAGCGTGGCGCCTGCGACGGAGGTGATTTCCTTGCCCCCGTTGGCCTGGGTCAAAGCCTGACGCTGCTGCTCCGCCAGTTTGGCCAAGTCAGTCGGGGCGCCTCCGTTGGCCGCAGCGGCAGCAGTCGGGGGAACCGCTGGAGCCTGGGCCGGTGTCTGGGCGGCCGGCGTCTGTCCCTGAGGCGCAGCCGGGGCGCCTTGTGTCGTTCCGGAGCCCTGCGGTTGGCTCGGTTTCTCACTGTTTTCCTTCTTGCCGCAACCGCAGATCGACAAAGCGATTGCGCAAGCGGCGATCCATGCAATGAATGTGCCCTGCCTCATATTCAAGTTCCTTTCAACAGAAGCTGATTGTTAGCTGCTCATTTGCAGCGAGGGTGGAAGCGTACGCGAAACGGCCGGATAAATCAACCCCCTACGCCACTGGGGAATCGCGGGGCAAGATCTCTGCCGGCCGCTTGCCTCTTTTCTGTGTTTGGAGTACTCTGCGGTTGGGGGGGGAGGACGTGGCGTCAAGGAGCGGTGCAGGCATGGTCAGGACAGAGCGGTTGCAGGTGCAGACCCGGGGCGACAGCCAAGTGGTCAACATCACGGATGCGGCGGCTTCGCTTGTTGCGGGCTGCGGCGTGACGGCTGGAGTTGCGACACTGTTTGTTGTGGGTTCGACGGCAGGATTGACGACGACCGAATACGAGCCGGGGCTGGCTGATCACGATCTCAAGGCGGCGTTCGAGCGAATCGCCCCTGAAGACGGCCGCTACGAACATGAGAACACCTGGCATGACGACAACGGCCATTCTCACGTTCGAGCCTCGCTGTTGGGGCCCTCGCTCAGCATCCCCTTTGTCGACGGCCGACTGACGCTGGGCACTTGGCAGCAGATCATCCTGATCGACTTCGACACGCGAAGCCGCACCCGGACCGTGGTGTGCCAGATCATGGGCGATTGATGACGCCAATCGTCATACAGTCCGTCGTCCCTCATCAAGAGATTGACCAAAGTCCCATAAGGGCCTATGATTATGAGAAGCGTACTTGATCACGATCCTGTCTTAGGGCGGTATCTAGAATGAAAGAACTGGGTTGGAAGACCTTGCGTTGCGCCGGTCTTGCGGCGTTGTTGGCGTTGGCGTGCGGCTGCCACAAGAAGGCAGAACAGGCCGATGGCTCACTGACGCCTAAAGTCGACTTGGGAACGAACGTGGGGGCCCTGGTCGAACTGACCAAGCCGCAGCCCGTGCCGGTGGAAGGTTATGGCCTCGTGGGCGGGCTGCCGGGAACGGGCTCGGCGTTCTGTCCGCCGCAGTTGCGGTCCTATCTCAAGCAGTACATTCTGACCCAGTTGCCGACTGAGCGGGTGAATCTGGACCAACTGCTGGAGAGTAAGAATACAGCGGTCGTTCGTCTGGAGGGGCAGGTGCCGGCGACCGCGTCGGCCGGCGACCACTTCGACGTGCAGGTCTCGCTGATCCCCGGTTCGGAGGCGACCTCGATCAACGAGGGCTGGCTGTACAAGGCCGACCTGGTCGCCAGGGGGACGTTCGGTGTCGACACTAAGCCCCTGGGGACGGTGGAAGGGGCGGTCTTTATCGCCTCGCCCGGGACCGGGGAATCCCGCTTCAAGACCGGCCACATCATTGGCGGCGGTCGAGCCGCATTCGAGTACGCCGCGATTCTGCACCTTCGCCGCTCCGACTACCGCGCGGCCAGTACGATCCGCAACCGCCTGAGCGAGCGGTATGGGGCCGATGTGGCCAGGGCGGTTTCGCCTCGCGATATCGAGGTGCATATTCCGCCGGAGTATCGCTACCGCAAGCTTCGGTTCTTGGCGATGGTTTGCGCCACCTACATGGAGACGGGGGAGGATCTCGACAGGGCGAGAGTCGAGGCGTTCGTGCAGCAACTGGCTGTGGGGAAGGACAAGGAGACCGCCGAGATCGCCCTGGAGGCGATTGGCCAGGAGAGCGCCGGCAAGCTGGCGGCGCTGCTGAAGGCCCCGGATGTCGAGGTGCGGATGCGGGCGGCTCGATGCCTCCTGGGTTTGGGCGATGACCGAGGGTTGCCCCTTTTGCGGGAGATGGCCCTGGACGCCAATTCGCCGCTTCGAAAAGAGGCCATGGAGGCCGTGATGGTCTCGGCCAGACGAAACGACGCGTCGGCCCTGGCGGTCAGACTTCTGCGAGACAGCGACCGGGCGATTGTCCTGGCGGCCTACGAGTATCTCCGTCAGACCGACGATCCGGCGGTTCGCCGGGAATCCGTCGGCGGAAGCTTCGAATTGGAGCAGGTGATTCAGACCAATCGCAGGGCGATCTTTGTTTCTCGCAGTGGCGACCCGCGGATCGTCCTATTCGGGGGGCCCCTGGTCTGTAGTAACAGCATTTTTGTGGAATCCGCGGACCAGGCCATCGTGGTAAACACCCGTGCCGGCGAGGACTCCGTCTCGATCACTCGCAAACACCCGACCCGGCCGGGTATCATGGGGCCCATTCGAACCGATTTCGAGGTTCGCAGCATCATCCGGGCCCTGGGCTCGGAGGCGACGGTCGCCTCCGACGGCCGACTGGGGGGGCTGGGCGTGTCGTATGCCCAGGTGGCCGCGATCGTGGAGCGGCTGATCGCCAAGGAGGCCGTGGACGCGGAGTTTTGGCAGGGACCCCTGCCGGAAATCGTTGTTCCAGTCAAGAAATGACCGCCCTGGGGCCGATAATAAAGACTGGCGGTATCGCTCAGGCGTGCGGGGACGGAGTGTCTTTGAAAATCAGGACGATTAGGTAGGCCATGCGACTTGAGAAGATCATACTCGACGGATTCAAGAGTTTCGCCGATAAGACGGAGTTCAGTTTCGATGCCAAGATCACAGGGATCGTCGGTCCCAACGGCTGCGGCAAGAGCAACGTGGTCGACGCGGTCAAGTGGGTGCTCGGCGAGCAGAAGCTCAAGAGCCTCCGCAGCGACCAGATGGCCGACGTGATCTTCGGCGGCAGCGGCAGCCGCAAGGCGCTCGGCACGGCCGAAGTGACCCTGGTGCTCTCGAATCCCAACGGAAGCGACAGCGACACGCAAGGCAACGCCAGCGGCCGGCTGGCCATCGAGACCGAGCAGGTGTCCATCTCCCGGCGGATCTACCGCAGCGGCGAGTGCGAGTACCGTATCAACGGCAAGCTCGCCCGCCTCAAGGACATCCGCGAGTTGTTCATGGACACCGGCGTGGCCACGCGGGCCTATTCGATCATCGAGCAGGGCCAGGTCGACCAGTTGGTCAGCGCGTCCAAGCAGGACCGCCGTCTGGTCTTCGAGGAGGCCGCCGGCATCAGCAAGTACAAGGCCCACAAGAAGGAAGCGATCCGCAAACTGGAGCGCACCGACCAGAACCTGCTTCGTCTGGCCGACATCCTGGAAGAGGTCGGCAAGCGGCTTCGCAGCGTCAAGCTCCAGGCGGGCAAGGCCCGCAACTATCTCGAATACAGCCAGCGGCTCAAGGAACTGCAGGTGAACTACTCGCTGGTCGAGTACGGCAAGAACAAGGACCTGATCGACCAGAAAAGCGAGATTCTTCGCCAGTCCGAGGAGCTGTTCTCCGCCGCCGCGGCCGAGGAGGCCGGCGCCGAGGCCGAGGCCAGCCGGCTGGGGAACGAGATCATCGACCGCGAGCACCGGCTCAGCGAGACGGGCAACTCCCTCGTCGCCATCCAGAGCAGGATCGATCAGAAGCTCCAGCGGATCGAGTTCTGCCGCTCGCGGATCGCCGAGCTCGAGCAGCGCAAGAACACCGCGTCTCAGGAGATCGAGCGGCTCAGGAGTCAGAGCGAGGCCCTCAATCGCGATGCGATCAAGCACCGCGACGACCTGACCGGTTGCGATCGGATCGTCAAGGAGAGGACCGAGGCGATCGAACGGGTCCAAAAGATCGTTCGCGAAATGGACATTCAGCTTCGGGCGCTCCAGGCCGAGCTCGAAGACGAGAAGTCGGGCATCATCGACATCGTCCGCCGGACCGCGCAGCTCCACAACGAGATCCAGAGCCTGTCGAACTACCGCAGCAACCTGTCGAATCAGAAGGAGCGACTGGCCGGCCGGGCCCAGACCGCCAAGGCCGAGTTGGAGCGGGTCCTGACCGAGAAGGCCCAGCACAACGCCAGACTGGGCGACATCGCCAAGGTCATCGAGGAACTGGAGAAGAACCTTGAAGCCAAGAGACTGACCATCGAGGAGACGGACAGACAGATCGCCGAGAACTCCAGGCGGTTGTCCGGCGCCAAGGAGTCGCGAAGCGCGCTGAACAGCGAGCTGTCGGTGCTGGCCGACATGGAACGCCGGTTCGAGGGTCTGGGCAACGCGGTCAAGAACATCCTCAAGTCGCAGAAGGACCAGAGCAAGCGCCTGGACTATCTCGACGGCATTCTGGCCGAGAAGATCGGGACCGAGGTCGAGTACGCCGGAGCGGTCGAGGCCGCGTTGGAGGGCCTCACCGACGTGCTGCTGGTCGAAGACAGCGCCAGGCTCCTGCAGGATCAGCGGACGCTGTCGAGCCTCGAAGGCCGCGTGCATTTCCATTGCCTGGACCGGGTCGAGCCGTTCGTGGACGACTCCGATTTTTCGCCGTATCCGTTCGTCAAGGGCCGTCTGGTCGAATTCGTCAAGTGCGAGAGCCGATATGCCCCGTTGGCCTGGAGCCTGCTGGGCAGAACCCTCGTCGTGGACTCGCTCGAAGCGACGAAGGAGCTGCCCGACCGGTTGCGGATCGGATTCAGCTTCGTCACGCTCGGAGGCGAATGTCTCGGGGCCGACGGCCTGCTTCGCCTGGGACCCATGGGCAAGACGACCGGCCTGATCTCGCGTCGCAGCCGGATCAGCCAGTTGGAAGGGGCCATCGCGACCCTCAACGCCGAGATCGCGCAGTTGGACTCGCAGATCCAGCAGAACGGCCAGACCAAGGCCCACCTGGAGAGGCTCTGCAAGGAACTCCGAACCGCCATCTACGAGGCCAACACCGAGAGGACGCAGGTCAATTCGAAGCTGGCCATGTACGAACGCGACATCAAGCGGCTCAAGGACGAGGAGCCGCTGATCGCCAGCGAGATCGGATCGCTCGAATCGCAGATCGCCCAGTCGGTGCAGCGCGAGTACGACTCGAAGCAGCGGCTCGGCGAGCTCGAAACGGTGAACAACCAGAGGAAGGCCCGCATCGCGGACTTGGAAGAACGCTACGGCGAACTGCGCGACCAGCAGCAGGACCGGATGCAGGACCTGACCGATCTGAAAGTCCAGCTCGGCCAGGTGCTCGAGCAGCAGAAGGGCCTGCGTCAGATCATCGAGCGGCTCGAAGGCCAGGTGCAGGCGAGCCTTCGCACGCTGGCCGGGGTCGAGCAGGAGATCCGGGCCGGGGCCACGCATCTGCTCGAAGCCCAGAGGGACATCCTCGCCTGCGAGACCGCCGTGTCCGACCTGTACGTGGAGAAAGAGGCGGCCCAGCGGACTCACCGGCTTTTACGAGAAGAGCTTGAAACGCTCGCGTCGGAGCAGAAGCACAAGGACGAAGTTGTCCGCGCGACCCGGGCCCGCAAGACCGAGATTGAGCACAAGATCAACGAGCTTCGGATCGAGCTGGGCCAGGCGAGCGTTCGCCAGCAGGGGCTGATCGATCGTGTGAAGGAGGAACTTCAGATCGACCTGGCCCAGACGTACGAGACCCGCACGGCCAGCGCCGACGTGGACTGGGAGCAGGTCAAGAGCGAGATCACCGAGCTGCGCGGCAAGATCGAACGGCTGGGCAACGTCAACCTCGACGCGATCGCTGAGCAGGAGACGCTGGAGGAACGCCACAACTTCCTGGGCAACCAGGTCCAGGATCTCACCGAGAGCAAGAAGCAGCTCGAAGAGCTGATCGCCAAGCTCAACAAGCAGAGCCGGGAGAAGTTCGTCGAGACGTTCGACCAGATTCGCGTCAACTTCCAGCAGATCTTCCGCAAGCTCTTCGGCGGCGGCAAGGCCGACATCGTTCTGGAGGAGTCCGACGACGTGCTCGAAGCGGGCATCGAGGTGATCGCCAAGCCGCCGGGCAAGGAGACGAGAAGCATCTCGCTGCTCAGCGGCGGCGAGAAGTCCATGACCGCGATGGCGCTGCTGTTCGCGGTGTTCCGCACGAAGCCCTCGCCGTTCTGCTTCCTGGACGAGGTGGACGCGGCGCTGGACGAAGCCAACAACGAGCGGTTCACCATGCTCCTCCGCGATTTCGGCATCGACAGCCAGTTCATCGTGATCACGCACTCCAAGCGGACGATGAGCGTCGCCGAGCAACTCTTCGGCGTCACGATGCAGCAGCAGGGCGTCAGCAAGCGAATCGCGGTCCGCTTCGACGAGTACGACAGCGAAACCGCCGCGGCGTAGGGCGTAGAATCATCGGCGACGGCGGCGGTCGGCCGCTGTGACGTGAGCATGGAGTCGCGTTGGCCTGCGTGCGTTGCGCGACGCGGGG
>JAAYVJ010000530.1 GCA_012517265.1 Planctomycetota bacterium
CGGGCCGGCCTGATCCGCTGGATCGCCCCGGCCGAGGCGGGCTCCTACAAGGTCGGCCTCCAGTTCGACGCCCCCCTGTCCCTCAAACCCGCCGAACAAGCGGCCCTGGCCGCCATGTGGGCCAAATAGGAGCCAGGGACGTCGCAAACCCTGCGGTCCCGCCCGGCCCCTTCGACCTGATTGTCCCGCCCCACCGACAGCGACACGCCCGCCGGTTCTCGCCCGCTCCGACTCCCCTCGTTCGCAGTCCGCCGGTCAGGGAATATCGGGGGCAATCTGAAGTCCGAAGCGTCAAGTTCGAAGTCGGAGGGAAAAAGACCCTCCTGTTTCTTCTGCAAGAGGCCGATCGCCTTCTCGTACAGTCGCTCGCGAAACACCGCGTGGGCTTGGCGAACCAACTTCCGTGTCGGCAATGATGTGGCCGTCCTGGGCTGTGTTCATCGCTTCGGTCACCTCTTGAGCCAACTGATCGAGATCCGCCGCCATGAGCTGCTTCAATTCCTCTACCGTGATCCGTTTCTCTTCCATGACCTATTCTCCTTTTCAAAAAGGTTCATAAGTCGCTGTAAACAACGATATTGCGGCGCGCCAGAATAAAAGCCTCACACACCGCAACGCCCGCACGGATTTCCCGACGAGGGTCGCGGCCGGAAATCTCGCCATCCAGGCCAAAGAGGTCTGGACGCCGGGCCCGCCGGACGGCATTCTAATATCCACGCGCCGATCCTCCGGTCGAAGGCCGGCCGCAGACCAATGCCCCTTTTGGAGTACAGGTGGTTCGCTATGACAGAAATCGCCGCTGCCCGAATGGATGATTCGAAACCCCAAGTGAGCGTCGTTCCCACCCAGATTCTCGGGGCCTTCGTTCTGGTGACGACCCTGTTCGCCCTGTGGGGGTTCGCCAACGACATCACCAACCCCATGGTCGCGGCCTTCAAGAACATCCTGCTGATCAGCAACTTCGAAAGCTCGCTGGTCCAGTTCGCCTTCTACGGCGGTTACTGCGTCATGGCGATCCCGGCGTCTTTGTTCATCAAGCGGTTCAGCTACAAGGCCGGCATCCTGACGGGTTTGTTGCTGTACTCCCTCGGTTGCCTGATGTTCATTCCCTCCGGCTGGATGATGGCCTTCTGGGCCTTCCTGCTCTCGTATTTCGTAATGACCTGCGGCCTGTCCTTCCTGGAGACCAGCGCCAATCCGTATATCCTGGCGATGGGACCCGAGGAGACGGCCACCCGTCGTTTGAACTTCGCCCAGTCCTTCAATCCCATGGGCTCGCTTACCGGGATGTTCGTCGCCATGAGCCTGATCCTGGCCAACATCAACCCGATGACCGAGACCGGCCGGCGACTGGTGCAGGGGCTGGCCCAGGGGCAGACATACCATCAGCAGATCATCGACGCGGCCTTCACGGATGCGAACGAGGTGAACGACGGGGTGAACGCGCCGGATGCGAACCCCGCGACCCTCCAGGCGGGGGTCAGAGCTGCGTACAACGAACTGCTTCGTTTGAGACCGGACTGGAGCCAGAAGGCAGTCGCCGCGGTGAAGGCTCTTGAAGAAGCATCCAAGACCGCCGAGAATCGCAAGGAGGCGGTCAAGGCCGTCAAGGCCGAGGCCCGCGCAGTCTTCAAAGGCCAGGACGCCTTTACCAACCTCAAGACCGGCGAGCTCGATCTGGCGGCATTGGACAAGGCCGCTCTGGCCGCGGAGGAACTCGAGAAGAGTCCCGAGACCCTCAAGCCCGCAATCCAAGCGGCTCATGCCGAGGCGTTGTCCGCCCTCAACCGCCTTCAGCCGGTCGTCGCGAGCGCCTCGCCCGCGGTGGCGGACATCAAGCAGGCGGTCGGGGAGGTCATGCCCATGCTGACTCACGCATTGGGCCTCCTCAAGGGCGTGGACGCCGGCGCGCTGGAGCCGGTCCGCAAGGCCGCCCAGGAGCGTCTGGCGGCGGTTCAGCAGGCGGACTTGAATGTGATCATCGGTCCCTACTTCGTGCTCGGCCTGGTCGTGCTGGGAGTGCTGGTCGTATTCGCGGTCACCCGATTGCCGCGCAGCAAGGGCGAGGACGACACGGCCATCAACTTCGGCCCGACGCTCAAACGTCTGCTGGCCAACCCCAAGTACGTCGAGGGCGTCGTCGCGCAGGCGTTCTATGTGGGAGCGCAGATCATGTGCTGGACGTTCATCATTCAATACGCCGAGAACGAACTCGGCATGCCCAAGACGACGGCGCAGCTATACAACATGGTCGCGATGGGAATCTTCGTGACCAGCCGGTTCATCTGCACGGCCCTGCTGAAGTACGTCAGCCCCGGCGGCCTGCTGATGACGTTGGCCATCGGCGGATTCTGGCTGGTCTTCGGCACGATCTTCATCAAGGGCATGATGGGCCTGTACTGCCTGGTCGGCGTCTCGGCCTGCATGTCCCTGATGTTCCCGACGATCTACGGCATCGCGCTGAAGGGCCTGGGCGACGACGCCAAGCTGGGTGCGGCGGGCCTGATCATGGCCATCGGGGGCGGCTGCCTGATGCCGCCGTTGCAGGGCAAGATCATGGACATGGACGCCTTCAACCTGGGCTTCATGACGCTCTCGAGCACGCGGGCGTCGTTCGTGCTGCCTTTGATCTGCTTCGTGGTCATCGCGCTCTTCGGCCTGCGGACCTGGAAGGTGCATCGGCATACCTACTGAGAAGAGTTCGAAAGCCGAATTTCGAGTTTCAGTTCTTGTGGAACACTTCTTCGACCGCTTTCCACTGCGCCCCCTGGGGCGCTCCCGGCAGACGGACTTGCAGCGGGTCTGTGTAGGTCCACCAGAGCTGCGTCACCTTGTCGGCCGCCATGCGCTTCATGTCGGCATCGAAATCGCCGCCAATGTACTCGAAGTAGCTGAAGAGCACGTACTCGCCCGGTGTCACTTGGCCCAGGTAGATCGAGTAGTTGCGGATATTCACGTCGCCCAGCGCAGATAGGACGCCCGGCCATACGGCCGCGTGCAGTTGGGTGTAGGCCAGCAGGCTCTCTTGTCGTACGCCGACGATCGAGCCGTAGCGAAGCTTCACGTCGCTTTTGTCGTAGGCCGGACCGGCGTAATGGAATACCTCTTCCCACTGCGACCACCATTCCCCTTCCTGTCGCGTCGGCAGGGGTTCCTGGAGCGGATCGGTGAGCTTCCACCAATCCTGCATGGTCTTGTCCTTCTTCATCCTCGCCATGTCGGCATCGAAGTTCCTACCCGTGTACTCATAGTAGCCAAAGAGGTAGTTGCGGCCGGGGGCGACCTCGCCGAGGTAGATCGAGTAGTTGTCCATGTGCGCCCGGTCCACCGCTTTGAGCACGCCGGGCCAGGTCTCGGCGTGCAGCCGCTTGTACTCGGGGATGCTCTGGGCCGGAATGCCGATCACTACCCCGTGCCGCTGCATGGGGCTCTTCGAGGGCAAGCCCATTGAGCAGCCGCACGCTGGCAGAAATGCCGCCAGGGCCGCGAAAGCGAGAATCCTCGTCTGTCTCATGATCGAGCCTCCAAGGGAGAATCACGCAAATGCGATATACAGCGTCACCATCACGACGAAAAGCGCGCCCGCGAGGAGCTTGTAATTGAGCAGGCCCTTCCAGCCGGGGCTGCTGAGCGCTTCCCACGGGTTCTTCCAGACCAGCCGCTCGCTTTGCGGCGTGTGCCGGTGCGGCCACTTCAGCGAGGCCGCGACCATGACGATCGAGCAGATCACGAACAAGTAGAAGGCCATCATCATGAACTCGACCGGCCAGCCGCGTTGTTTCAATCGCTCCAGCACCCCGGACATGTCCAGGATGAAGACGATGAGCCCGAGGACCGACCCGACGGTCAACGTGGTCAAGGCCGCCCGGCTGGACGCCCGCCGCCAGAAGACGCCCCACACGAATACCGTCGTGATCGGCGGGGCGATGTAGCAGATGATCGTGTTGACGCCCTGGTAGATGCTCGTGAAACGGGCGATGAAGGGCGACCACAGGATGGCCAGGAGCATCGCGACGAACGTCGCAACCCGGCCGATCACGACCAGCTTGCGGTCGGGCGTGTCCGGCCGCCATCGCCGGTACAGGTCGTAGCTGAACAGCGTGGCGATCGAGTTCAGGGCGCCGGAGACCGTGCTCATCAACGCCGCCAGCAGGGCCGCGGCCATGAG
>JAAYVJ010000010.1 GCA_012517265.1 Planctomycetota bacterium
CTTGATCAGTCTCTTGAGCCCTTCGACCACTTCCTCCACGCTGAAATTCATGCCGTTGTACTTGAGCAGCAGCTCGTCGGCGGGCATGCCCGCGTGCAGTTCCAGGAGCTTGGCGAACTGGCCGGTGGCGTTGCCCTCGACGACGATCGTCCGATCGGCGCGGGCCATGTACTCGGCCGTGCCGTCGTGCAGCGGATAGACCTGACGATAGTGCAGCATCGCGGTGTCGTCCCGGCCCAGCCGCTCGATCGCCTCCTTTACCGCGTGAAAGGTCGAGCCCCAGCAGATGACCAGATTCTTGTACTTGCCTGGCCCGATCAGAACGGGCGGCAGAATCTCCGTCGTCAGGGACGCGCCCTTGGCGAGCCTCTTGTTGACCATGCGGACCCGAAGATCGAGGTCCTCGGTGATGTGTCCCTGCTCATCGTGCTCGTCGCTGTCGACCACGACGAGTCCTTCTCCGTGGCCCGGCACGCCGCGAGCGGAGACGCCATCCTGCGTGATGACGTATCGGCGGTAGTCCTTCGCGGTCTTGACCACGTGTTTCTCGACCGCGGCCTTCGACAGGTCGAACGCCGGCGCGTCGTAGTACGAGTCGATGTAGTACTGATCCGTGAGGATGAACACCGGGACCTGGTACTTGTCCGCCAGGTTGAACGCCTGCTGAGCCAGCTGGAAGCCGTCGTCGAGCGTGCCCGGCGCCAGGATGATGCGAGGGAACTCGCCGTGCCCGGCGTAGAGAGCCAGTTCCAGGTCCCCCTGCTCCGTGCGGGTGGGCAACCCGGTCGCGGGCCCCGGCCGCTGGGCCAGGTGAATCACGACCGGCGTCTCCAGCATGCCGGCCAGGCTCACGCCTTCGGTCATGAGGGCGAAGCCCCCGCCGGAGGTGGTCACCAGGGCGCGGGCCCCGGCGTATCCGGCCCCGATCGCCATATTGATCGCCGCGATCTCGTCCTCGGCCTGCTCGACCACGACGCCGAACTCGTCGCCGTGCCTGGCCATGAACGTCAGCACCGGGGTGGACGGAGACATCGGATAGGAGCTGACGAAGTTGCATCCGCCCGCGATAGCCCCCAGCCCCACCGCCTCGGCCCCGTCGAGCAGGAGCCGATCCTTCGCGCCGACGTCGCCGGCCGGCTCGATCGCCAGGTCGCCGACGTCCAGGCTCTCCACGGCCTTGTAGCCGGCCTGAGCGGCCTTGACGTTGTCGTCTCCGATCGCCGCCTGCTTGCCCGCGAAGAACCGCCGGACGTAGTCCGTGACACGCTGGAGATCGAGCCCCAGGACCCCTGCGACGGCGCCCACCGCGACGCTGTTCGAATAGAGCGCGTTGCCGACCTCCTGCGCCATCTTCGTGAACGGGATATCCAGGACCCGGCACGACGCAAGGGCCGGGCCGTCGCCGATCATCTGCCGTTCGCCCAGCACGAGCGTCCCCGGCGAGATCCGCCCGGCGACGTGCTCGACCGCGCCACCGCTGAGCGGGATCAGGATGTCCATGCGATGGACGTAGGCCGCGACTTCGCGGGTGGAGACGCGAATGGTGGTGGAGTTCAGGCCGCCACGGACCCGGGACATGTACTCCTTCGTCGCGAAGACGTGATACCCGGCGAGCTTGAGAAGCCTGGTCAACAGGAATTCGACGGTTTGAACCCCCTGCCCCGCCTGTCCGCATAGAACGATGGAAAGATCATCCCTGTGCATGCGTTCTACCTCTCAAGTACAATCTGCCATGTCAAGGCCGCAGCTCGAAAGCTGTCACCCGGGCACCGAGGCCGCAAGCCCCGAACGCCCTGCATACAATAGCATGTAGGCCGGCCGGCCGCCAGAGGTTCAACGGTTTCGTGGGATTCGATCCAGAATTGCGCCCAGATCGCCCGCCGTCACGACGGGTTGGCGGCAGGCGTAATTCTCACAGACATAGGCGGTTGCGCGACCGTCCAGAGGCACGAGGTCCCGCACGAAGGGAACCATCTCCGCCACAGCGTCCCCTTGCGGCCCGGGCTCTCTGAACAGGACTGTCGCATTCGGCAGGAACCGGCGGCGGACCTCTGCGATCAAAGGCGTTGCGTCGTCGGCCGGACCGGCGATCACAATCTCCTGAGTGGGACCCAGCCGATAGTCGAGGGCCAGGAGCATCGCGGTGAACGCGGTCGGGGTCTGGACCATCGGGCCGGAGAACAACCTCAGCACCCTCTGGGTCTGATCGCTGAATCGACTCTCCATCAGGATGGCGCCCAGCTTGAGCAACCCGAGAGCGGCGGCGGAGTTGCCGCTGGGGACCACGCCGTCGTAGGCGGGCTTCTCCCGGCTGATGAGCCGCTGGGCGTCCCGGCCGGTCAGAAAGAAACCGCCTTCGACCGGGTCAGCGAACAGGTCGATCATCTGCCCAAATGGTCGTGGATGCCGC
>JAAYVJ010000531.1 GCA_012517265.1 Planctomycetota bacterium
CCCGCAAAGGTCGCCGCAAAGTGGTTGATGGTGGGTTGGCTTTGTTCTTGACACCGACTGATGGGCCGCTTATTATGGGATGATAGTGGTTGTCCGATAAGAGGGGGCCCCCCAGGGGCCGGAGAAGCTGTGAGGGACGGGTTGCGACTGGGCAACCCGTGGATCGGCGTCGCAGGTGGGTGCTATGAAATTAGGTGGGCACATTCTACGGGGCGCAGGGGGTTTCACAACGCATTTCCTTGCTGCCGGAGGAGCGTTTTTCAGTCCCGCTCAGCCGTTTGTCGATATACGGGCAAGGAATTTCTTTTTCTCACCGGGTTTTGACGCGTTTCGTTCTGTGTGGCTTTGGCGTGTGGCCGAGGCACGTTCAGTTGCATGCTTTTCGACTGGAGGAACAGCCTGTGTGTGGTGATCACTTCTATTGCCTTCCCGACGGGTAGTCGCCTGTTGGGCAAGCGCCTGTGTGAAGTGCTGTGAGATTCGTGGAGTTAGGTCGCGATGCGACCGAGGGTTAGGAGCAAGCATTATGAAACACCGAACACTATGGGTAATGGCGACTCTGGCGATCGGGCTGGTGGGCGCCGGCGCCGGCCTGGCTCAGCAGAACCTGCTGGCCAACGGCGGTTTTGAAACCGGTTCGATCGGGCCGTACGGCACGTACGGGACGTGCACGACCACCGTCGTGACCAGTTGCGACGGGGCCGTGGTTCCCGAAGGCCCGGTCGAGGGCAAGTACTGCCTGCACGTGGTCGTCCCGGCGGCCGGCGCGAACAACTGGGACGTCGGCATGACCAACGGCGGGTTCACCTGGCAGAAGGGCAAGAAGTACACCTTCTCGTGCTTCATGAAGTGCAAATCGGGGACGCTGCAGGTCCGCCTCAAGCCGGAGCTGAGCGCAGATCCCTGGACGGCCTTCAACGAAGTGGTCGTCACCGTGACGGACAAGTGGCAAGAGTACACGACGACGACCCCGGTCTTCTCGTCCGACACCACGCCGTGCAGCCCGACCTTCCACTTCGCCTTTGCGCCCGGCGATTTCTGGATCGACGGCATCCGGCTCTATGAGGGCGACTACGTCGAGCCGACGTTCCTGAAGAACTACGCGGCCAAGAGCCCCAGCCCCGAGACGGACGCGACGGACGTCGCCCGCGAAGTCGTGCTGGGCTGGACCGCCGGTCCGTTCGCCGCCACGCACAACGTCTTCTTCGGCGACAGCTTCGACGACGTCAACAACGCCACGGTACCCACCGCCTCGGGTCTGACGGATGCGGAGTTCGATCCGGAGGGGGTCCTGGAGTTCGGCAAGACCTACTACTGGCGCGTGGACGAGGTGAATACTCCATCCGCTCCGGCCACGTTCAAGGGACCGGTCTGGAAGTTCACGGTCGAGCCTTATTCCTACACCATCACCGGCGTGACCGCGACGGCCAGTTCCTTCACCAAGGACATGGGGCCCGAGAAGACGGTCGATGGCTCGGGCCTGACCAACGGTTTGCACAGCACCATGGACACGGCCATGTGGCTGAGCGGCTCGACTTCGAAGCTGCCCGCTTGGATCCAGTACAAGTTCGACCGCGTCCACAAGCTGCAGGACATGACGGTGTGGAACTCGAACCAGAAGGTCGAGGGCTTCATCGGCTTCGGCGCCAAGAGCACCCTGATCGAGTATTCCGCCGACGGCCAGACCTGGAGCACGTTCAGCACGGTGGACATCGCGCGGGCCTCGGGCCTGGATGGCGACGCCGGGTCGACGATTGATCTGGGCGGGATCGAGGCGAAGTTCGTCAAGCTGACGATCCAGAGCAACTGGGGCGGCATCATGCCGCAGACCGGTCTGAGCGAAGTCCGGTTCTCATACGTGCCGGTCGCGGCCCGCGTGGGCTCGCCGGCCAACGGGGCGGAAGGAGTGTCGCTGTCGCCGGTGTTGAACTGGCGGCCCGGACGCGACGCGGTCTCCCACAAGGTGTACCTCAGCGGCGACCGCCAGGCTGTGGTCGACGGGACCGCTCTGGTCGACACGACCAGCGGAGTGACCTACCAGGCCGGCGGCCTGAAGTACGGCAAGACCTACTACTGGAAGGTCGATGAGGTTGCGGACGGCTCAGTGGTTCGGCCCGGCGCGGTCTGGAGTTTCTCGACGACGGAGTTTATGGCCGTCGACGATTTCGAGAGCTACACCGATGACGAAGGCAGCCGGATCTATGAAGCCTGGATCGACGGCCTGACCACCGGCGCCAGCGGCTCGACCGTGGGCCACATGACGGCTCCGTTTGCCGAGCAGGGCATCGTCCAGAGCGGCCGGCAGTCCATGCCGATGGAGTATGACAACACCAAGGCCCCGTTCTACAGCGAGGCCGAGCGCGAGCTCGACCCGGCGCAGAACTGGACCGTCGACGGCATCACCGATCTGAGCCTGTACGTTCAGGGCTATCCGGCTCTGGGCCAGGTCACCGTCACGGAGACCGGCGGCAAGATCAATCTGACCGGCGCGGGCGAGGACATCTGGGGCACTTCGGATCAGTTCACCTACGCCTACAAGACCCTCGCCGGCGACGGCAGCATGGTCGCCCGCGTGGTCAGCAACGGCACCGGCACCAACACCTGGGCCAAGGGCGGCGTGATGATTCGCGACAGCCTCGATGGCAACTCGACCCATGCGTTCATGGCGGTCACCGGCGGCGGCGGCAACGGCGCCAGCTTCCAGTATCGCGATGCGACCGGCGGGACCTCGGCCAGCTTCGACAGCCAGTCGGTGGTCGCTCCTCCGTACTGGGTCAAGATGGAGCGGTCCGGCGGGAATCTCACCGGCTATGTTTCGACCGACGGCAAGACCTGGAGCAAACTGAGTGCGACGTTCATTACGATGGATGAGCCCGTCTATATCGGTCTGGCGGTCACCTCGCACGTGTCGGGCGTCGATCGGACGTTCCAGTTCGACAGCGTCACGACCACCGGCGGTGTCACCGGCTCCTGGCAGGGCGCGGTCATCGTCGCATCCCAGCACAACAGCGTCGAGAACCTGTACGTCACAGTCCAGGACAGTGCCGGCAAGAAGGCCACGGCCAGCAACGCGACCGCGGTGACCAGCGGAAGCTGGACCGAGGTCCGGTTCCCGTTGACGAGCTTTGCCGGCGTCAACATGGCAAAGGTCGCCAAACTGACGATCGGTGTGGGCGACAAGGCCAACCCGAAGGCCGGCGGCGTCGGACGGATCTACGTCGACGACATCCGCGTCGGCTGCAAGGGCTCCAGCGATCCGGGCATGGGCGTGGCCTACTACGCCATGGAGAACGATGTGGTTGACGGCTCGGGCAACGGCCATGACGGTACCGCGATCGGCGGACCGACCTACATCGACGGTCCGGCGGGCCTGGGCAAGGCCATCCTGTTCAACGGAGCCGGCGGTCAGCGCGTTCAGATCGGCACCTGGAACCCCTCCGAGGCGACGGGCCAGCTCGGCGTCTCGCTGTGGGCCAAGTGGGGCGGCCTGACGACCTTCTACCAGGGCATGATCGGCAAACGCGACAGTTGGGCGGCCAACGATATGATGTGGCAGGTCGAAGCCAACATCACGACCGGCGTCGTGCGGCTCCAGCGGACCGATGCGGAACTCGTGGGCACGACCATTCCCGCCGGGGAGTGGGTCCACATCGCCGCGTCCTGTGATGGCAAGACCGCCAAGCTGTACATCGGCGGCAAGACCGTCGCGGAAGGCGCCTTCACGTTCGGCACTGACCCGACCGCGATGATGGTTATCGGCGACTCGGTGGGCGGCGGCGGCAACCCGTTCAACGGGGGCATCGACGACGTCCGCCTTTACGACAGGCCTCTGTCGTCGTTCGAGGTCAACTACCTGGCGGGCGGCCGGTAAGAGCGCCGCGGGTTCATGATCTGAAGTACGGTTGTTCCCGGGGCCCGTACCGTGTGGTGCGGGCCCCGGCGTTTTGTCTGTTCCCATAAGATGGCCGTTTCCGAGATCGGAATCGGCATTTACAAGGTCGCACCACGCGACAGATCGGCCTGAATTCCATTGACCGCGGAGACCGAATCTGCGATGATGAAAAATCCCTGTACTGGTAGTCTCCGGTAGGGTCCCCCTGGCGGCGCAGGCGTAAGGGCTCCTCGCAAGGGCGGTGTATTCATGGCTCGGCTCGATTGAGGTAACGGTGTACTCAAGGGCGGCGAATATCAATATCGACGATTCCGTGCTCGTGCAGCAGTCGCAGACAGGCGATACGACGGCCATGGAGCGGCTGATCCTTCGGTACCAGAACCGCATTTACAACGTCATCCTAAAAATGTGCGGGAATCCCGACGATGCGGCGGAACTCGCCCAGGAAACGTTTGTCAAAGTGATAGAAAGCATTGACAAGTTTCAGGGCAAGAGCGGCTTTTACACGTGGCTGTTTCGCATCGCGGTGAACTTGACGTTGAACCACTGCCAGCGCAGCACGCGCACTGCCGCTCGATCCCTCGATGCTGAAGAAACGGAGCCGGACGGAACAGCCTCGCAGGCGCTGAGGGAATGCCTCAGCGACGAGCGGGCGCTCGATCCGGCCGCCGTGGCCCAGAGCCGGGAACTCTGCGAGCTGGCCAAGAAATGCCTCTTGCAGCTCGAAGAGCCCCAGCGGGCCGTGGTCGTGCTCCGGGATATTGAAGGCATGGATTACGCGCAGATTGCCGACGTTCTGAACATCGAGCTCGGAACGGTCCGGAGCCGGCTCAGCCGGGCCCGGAGCAGTCTGAGGGATATTCTGGAGGCTATGTTGAAATGAAGCCGAACGCGAACCTCGATGAACTGCTCAGCAGTTTCATAGATGGGGAGCTGTCCCCCCGTCAGCGGACGGAGGTGCAGCGCATGGCGGCTCACGATCCGGCGGTCGCCAAGCGGCTGCGGCAGCTTCAGAACTGCAGGACTCTGTTCTGCTCGCTGCCCCCGGCCGAGGCCCCCGGCGACATGCTCGAACAGATTCGCCAGTCGCTGGAGCGAAAGACGCTCCTGCAGGAGCAGCCGGTGGTGTCCCGGCGCGCGACGGGGGTCATCCATCTGGTGTTCCGCAAGTTCGTCGCCGCCGCCGCGATGGTCGCGCTGCTGGCCTTCCTGGGAGCGGTCGTCTACCAGGTGATGTCGCCGGTCGCCGGCCCGGAGCCGTTGCCTCCTGTGGCCGTGGCCAATCCCGAGACCGCTTCGGGCGACACCGGCGGGCGGATGCCTCCGATGTTGGTCGAAGACAAGGGGTTCAGCGGCCGACTGGAGCTACAAACCCGGATGTTCGTCCC
>JAAYVJ010000532.1 GCA_012517265.1 Planctomycetota bacterium
CCGAAGGAGCGGAGCCGGCCCACGCGGCGCAAGGCGGCGAGCGGGATTACCCCGACATCATCGCTTTCGACAGCGAAATGACGAGCACTCCCCGGGAGAAGATGCTCGGCCGGCTCTTCCGAGAGTCGCCGCAAGGCGTACGTCTGCTCCGACGAGACGGTCGGGTCGAAGGGTATGTCAGTCTGCGCAGGGGTGTCAACGCCACCCAGATCGGTCCTTGCATCGCGACGCCGGCGGCCGGGGAACCGTTGCTGTGCGATGCGCTAAGCCTTTGCGCCGGTCTGCCCGTCTTCATCGACATCCCTTGCGACAACGCGCCCGCCGTGGAGTTGGCCGAACGATGCGGATTGCGGGCGCAGCGGCAGTTCATGAGGATGTGTCGCGGCGAGCCCGTCCACGACCAACCGGCATCGATCTTCGCCAGCTCCGGGCCGGAAAAGGGATGATGCCCTCAGGGGCCGGACCGATGAATCCCATCGGTTCCATTCGTCCCATCCGGGATCACTTGCTGTCCGTGAACCAGGACAAGGGCGGCAGGTCCGCCATGGTCTTGAGTCCGGGGCCGCTCTGGAGGATGGACCGCACCACGTTGAGCGTCACCGCACAGGTGGCGATGTCGCCGTTGATGCCGCCTGCGATCCGGGAACTGAACGCCGGCTCGCCCTCGACTCGGACTTCCTCATAGGATTCGGGTTCTCCGACCGCGGCCTTGAAGGACAGCGTGATGACCTCGTCGTCGCCGACAAAGCCGCGTCCCACCTGCTGAACGCCGCGGGCCATCCCCTTGGCGATCGGCTTGTAGCCGCTGGCGACGTCGCGCTCGGCCATGACGGGTTCGAGGCTTTCCGTCGTCCGGTCGAGCTTCCAGCCAAGCCGGGCTGCGAGAAAGTCCACCGATTCCGGCAGACCGACGTGGCGGAGCTTGCCCGCTTTGTGCCGGGCGTCGAACTCCTGGACCGTCAGGCCCGCCCCGATCTTCTGCTGGAACGGAATCCGTCGCACGGAGGCGTCCTGGACCCGCCAGACGCGGACGCCCGTGACCTTCTGGCACAGACCGGTCAGAACGGTGGGGAAGAAGTCCATGAGATAGCCGGGATTGACCCCTGTTCCGACGCAGGCGATGCCGGCGCCCTTGCAGAGCTGATCGATCCGCCTGGCCAGGGCCGGCTGGGTCCGCCAGGGATAGAACAGCTCCTCGCACGTCGAGACGATCGGGAGCTTCGCCTTGGCGAGCTGGGCCGCCTGGGACTCGAAGGCCGCCAGGCTGCTGACAGTGGTCACGACCGCGGCCTGCGGGGACTTGCCTCGAATGGCCTCGTCCAGGCTGCCGACGATCGGCACGCCCAAGCGCGAGATGCCGCAAAACTCGCCGAGATCCTTGCCGATCTTGGCGGGGTCGCTGTCCACGGCGCCGACGATACGGAAGGTCCCACGTCCGACCGCGGACCTGACCATCATCTGTCCCAACGGGCCCAACCCGATGTGTACGATCTCGATCATCTTGGCGTTCCTTTCATCTCTCTAGGAGGTTGCACAACCTGGAAACCGAGCCTCAGGACCATATTCGCACGGGTGCGAGTGGGGTATATTACCAGCAGTCGCCGCGGGCGGCAAGGAGTTCTTGCCGGGAGTCCAACAGGGACTCGCGGTGTATCGTTCGAGCGACGCGAGCGACTGGACACGACAGTCCAAGGCGTTGCTGGTCGCCCCCGGCACGGGCGAGGACGACAAGGTTCACGGCGGCCATGCCGATGTCGTCGTCTCGGGGGACAGGGCGTTTCTGTTCTACTTCACCCACCCCGGCCGGCGGCCCGATGCCCCCAAGACCGACACCGAGCAGCGCCGCAGCTCGATCCAGGTCGTCGAGCTCAAGTACAAGGACGGCCAACTGACCTGCGACCGCAACGAACCCACGCATATTCGTCTGACGCCGCCCGATTCGCGGTGACATCGCCAGGCGTCCGACGACACGCGACAGAGCCGGGTTTCGCACCGGTAAACGTGCGGCCAACGGACAAAAAAGTCGTTGACACACCCGCTGGCCAGGGGTAGAAGGGGCATGCGCCGGGGTCGCGGGCTCCGGCGGGTTGTTCATCGTCGGCATGGTGGCTACGCATGAGTGCAACGACACAGTCACGCGGATACGCATCGTCACACCCACCCGTCTCTCGCGTTATTCGTCTACCCCATGATTGTCGAGGGTCCCTATGAAAGTCGGATTCAATCTGTTGCTCTGGACGCCCTTCGTCACCGAGGAGCACTTCGGCATTTTGCCCAAGCTCAAGGCCACCGGCTACGACGGCGTGGAAGTGCCGTTGTTCGCGGGGGACGTGCCTCACTACAAGAAGGTCGCCAAAGCGCTGAAGGACAACGGCCTGAAGTGCACGACCTGCACCGTGATGCCGGACGAGGAACACAACCCGATCAGCGCCGATCCCAAACATCGCCAGGGTGCGGTCGATTACCTCAAGTGGGCTGTCGACTGCAACGCCGCGCTGGGGTCCGAGGTGCTCTGCGGGCCGATGTACCAGCCGCTGGGCAGCAGATTCTTCAGCGGCAAGGGGCCGACCGCGGAGGAGAAGGATCGGGCCGCCGAGGTGCACCGCAAAGCGGGCGACTTCGCCAAAGGGGCGAATCTGCAACTGGCCCTCGAATGCCTGAACCGATTCGAGTGCTACTTCCTCAACATCCTCGATGACGCCGCGGCGCACGCCAAACGGGTGAACCATCCGAACGTCGGCATCATGTACGATTCGTTCCACGCCAACGTCGAGGAGAAGGACCCGGTCGGCTGCATCACACGGAACCTCCGCTCGATCCGGCACGTCCACATCTCCGAGAACGACCGCGGCACGCCGGGCAAGGGACACGTCGCTTTCAAACCGATCATCAAGGCGCTGCGAAAGGGCGGCTACGACCAGTGGCTGACCATCGAAGCGTTCGGGACGAGCCTGCCGGAACTGGCAGCGACGACCTGCGTCTGGCGGGAGCTGTCGGCCAGTCCGGAGGAATGCTATCAGTTCGGATTCAAGACCATCAAAGAAGGCTGGGACGCAGCCGCGTAGGATTGTTGATTTGTCCGGCGATCATGGATCAGCAATCGATCAGATAAGGAGCCAAAGATGAATCCAAAGTCCTTTCCGAAGCTTCACAACGCCATGTGGCCCGGCCTGGTCGGCAAGGGAGACGGTCCGGGACAGGAGCCGCCGATCAGTCTCGAACGGATGCTCGAGCTGACCGCCCGCGCCGAAGTCAACGGCCGCAAGTTCGACGGCATCGACTTCTTCCTCTTTCTGCCGCACATGGATCCCAAGGCCGACGACGGCCAGTTGAGAAAGACGGCCGACCTCGTTCAGAAGCATGGCTTCAGTATGGGTTCGCTGGTCGCCCCGGTGTGGCCGGGCACGGTCGGCGATTCGGCCATGCGAGACGATGCGGCTCGCAAGAAGTTCCTCGATGCCGTGAAGATGGCATGCCGCATCGCGGGCGTCTTCAATAAACACGGCGTCCGCAAGTACGGCGTGATCCGTATCGACTCGGCGGAGTTCGGCGTGGCGGAATGGCGCAAGGACCCCAAGCGGAATACGACGCGGATCGCCGACACCTTCCGCGAAGCCGCCAAGATCGCCGCGGACCATGGGGAGCGTCTGGCCGCCGAAGGCGAGATCTGCTGGGCCGGCATGCACAGTTGGAAGGCGATCCTCGACCTGCTGGAAGAGGTCGGCATGCCGGAAACGCTGGGTTTCCAGGCCGACATGGCCCACACGTACCTCTACCTGATGGGCTATAACGAGCCGGAGGCCGCGATGCTCAAGCCCGGCTACTCGGAGAAAGAGTTCTACGCCGCGTACGAGAAGATGGTGGACAAGCTGCGACCCTGGACCATCGACTTCCACGTGGCCCAGAACGATGGCGAGGTCCACGGCGCCGGCTCGCACGACAAGACGGGCAAGCACTGCCCGGCCAAGGACCCCAAGGGCAAGTTGGACATCGTCCGCTGCGCCGGGTACTGGCTCAAGGACGCTCCGAAACGCGGGATCAAGCACATCTGCTGGGACGGCTGCATGTTCCCCAACGCCATGCTCGAAACGCCCAAGACGTGGAACGACATTCTGGACGTGATGCTCAAGGTGCGCGACGCGCACGGGTGGAATGCGTAGACGAACCGGTGGGGGCAGCCCCCATCCTATCGCCTTGGATCTTGAATAAGGAATGACTGCAATGACCAAACAACTGAACGTCGGCATCATCGGCTACGGCTTCATGGGCCGCACACACTCCAACGCCTACCGCAGGCTGACGAATTTCTTCGATGTGCCGTACAAACCCGTGCTCAAGACCATCTGCGGCCTGGAGGAGAAAGAGGCGAAGGCGTTCGCCGACAAGTGGGGCTTCGAGTCGTACGTCACGGACTGGCGCAAGGTAATGGACGACAAGAGCATCGACGTGGTGGACATCTGCGTGCCGAACAACTACCACGCGGAGCTGGCGATCGCGGCCGCCCAGGCGGGCAAGATGATCATCTGTGAGAAGCCGCTGGCGAGGACGGGCGCCGAGGCCGAGCCGATGGTGAAGGCCGTCGAGAAGGCCGGCGTGCCGAACATGGTGTCGTTCAACTATCGCCGCATCCCGGCCGTGATGATGGCCAAGCAGCTCATCGACAGCGGTCGGCTGGGGCGCATCTTCCACTATCGGGCGAACTTCCTCCAGGACTGGACGATCTCGGCCAAGGTCCCGCAGGGCGGCATGGCCACCTGGCGGCTGGATGTCAAGGCGGCCGGTTCCGGCGTCACCGGCGACCTGCTCGCCCACTGCATCGACACGGCCCTGTGGCAGAACGGCCCGATCACGTCCGTCTGCGCGATGACCGAGACCTTTGTGAAAGAGCGAATGAACGTCGACACGGGCAAGATGGCGCCGGTGGGCATCGACGACGCGTGCACGTTCTTCTGCCGATTCGGGAACGGATCAATGGGCAATTTCGAGTCCACTCGGTACGCCCGCGGCCACAAGGCTCTCTATACGTTCGAAATCAACGGCGAGCATGCCTCGATCGCATGGGATCTGCACGACCTGAATCGGCTCAGCTACTTCGATCATCGCGACGAGTCGCTTGTGCGCGGCTGGCGGTCGATCCACGTCACCGACGGCGAGATGCCGTACATGTCGCACTGGTGGGTGCCCGGGCTGAGCATCGGCTACGAACACAGCTTCGTCCATCAGTTGGCGGAGTTCCTGGAGAATGCGGCCAAGGGGCAGCCGACGGCGCCGACCTTCCGCGATGCGTTGGCGACGCAGTACGTCTGTGATGCGGTCCTGGCTTCGGCGAAGAAGGGCGCCTGGGAAAACGTGAAATCGTGAAGACACTGGGACGGATCGGACGAATGAGACCCACGTGTCCCATCGGTCCTATGCGTCCTATCGCTTCGAGAAAGGAAGGGAATCGGATTATGTCTGTGAAGAAGATGGCGGAAATGGCCCTGGAGCAGGGGCAGGGGATCTTGCGGCTGACGCCGACGTGGGTGCCGCGTTCGTTCTGCGTGCCCGGGCGGCGAATCAAACTGCATCCGGATGACTACTACGCCCTCGGCGGCGAGCGGGGCGGCATCGACGAGCGGTGGTTCTCGTCGACCACGCCGGCCGACAACGGGCCGCTGACCTCGCCGAACGAAGGCCTGAGCTTCGTCGCCTTCGAAGACGGCGGCAAGACCGAGACGTTCCTGCTGCGCGACGCCATCAAGGAACTCAAAGGCGAGATCATCGGCGACCGTCTCTGGAAGAAATACGAACGCTGGCCGATGTACTCGAAGTTCTTCGACAACAAAGGCGCGCTGCCGCACCACATCCACCACCGCGACCAGCACGCCAAGCTCACCGGTCAGCTCGGCAAGCCTGAGGCGTACTTCTTCCCGCCCCAGGTGAACAACCACGGCGGCGACTTCCCCTACACTTTTTTCGGTCTCAATCCCGGCGTGACCAAGGACCAGGTCCGCAAGGCCCTCCAGGACGCCGCCGAAGGCAGAGACAATGCCATCACGTCCCTGGCGCCGGCCTATCGTCTCGATCCCGGCACCGGGTGGGATGTGCCGCCGGGCGTGCTCCACGCGCCGGGCAGTCTGTGCACCTACGAACCGCAGAAGGCGTCCGACGTCTTCGCGATGTACGAGAACGTCACCCACAATCAGGTCGTGCCGAAAGAGCTGCTGTGGAAAGACACGCCGAAAGAGAGGCAAGGCGACGTCAGTTGGCTGCTGAGCGTCATCGACTGGGATCTCAACGTCGATCCGGACTTCGTGAAGAACCGCTTCATGAAGCCCGTGCCGGTCTATCCGGTCAAGGAGATGAAGAAACAGGGCTTCCAGGAGAACTGGATCTGCTACAAGTCCACGGCGTTCAGCGCCAAGGAACTGACGGTGTGGCCGGGCGCGACGGTGACGATCCAGGACGGCGGCGCCTACGGCATGATCATGATGCAGGGCCACGGCACGATGGGCGTCTGGGACATCGAGACCCCGACCATGATCCGCTTCGGCCAGCTCACCTGCGACGAGTACTTCGTCACGGAGCAGGCCGCCAGGAAGGGCGTCACGATCCGCAACCCCTCGCGGTCCGACCCGATCGTCATGCTCAAGCATTTCGGACCGAACAATCCGGACCTGAAGATCGAGTAACTCACGGGTTCGGGATTGCCAATCTCACAGAAGGTGCGTTCCCTCGGGACGCACCTTTTTGTTTAGGTTCCCCGCGTCCTATATGGTAGAATGAAGATCGGCTTCATAGGCCTTTGTGCCGTGCCGGCGGAGCGGATCGTCGCGAATGGGGTACCTCTTCCAGGATGCACGGCTGGGCCATGGGATGCGACAACCAGGCGAAGGCGCAGGAGTGAGGTGAAAAACGGCATGTGCAGATCGACGAAGGTCGTGGTCCGGCTTTTCGTGTGCATCCTCGGGATCGGGTTCGCCTCGCGGGTGTCCGTCGGAGCGGTGCTGATCAACGAGTTTCTGGCGGCCAACAGCAGCACTCTGGCCGATCCCCAGGGCCAGTTCGACGACTGGGTCGAGCTGTACAACTCGGGCGACGCCGAGGTCGACGTCGGGGGCATGTACCTGACCGACGACCCCGAGTCCCCCACGAAATGGCGGATTCCCCAGGGGCTCTCGAATCTCACGAGAATCTCCGCCAAAGGACTTCTGATCATCTGGTTGGATGGCGACACGACCGATTCGGGACTCCACGCCTCGTTCGGGCTGGACGC
>JAAYVJ010000074.1 GCA_012517265.1 Planctomycetota bacterium
CCCCACGCCTCCCTTGGTCGCTTGCCCGGTTCTTCCATAGACCCCATCCACCAAGTTGTCAGGATCCCGGCGGATCCGAGCCCGCCCGATTATCCGGCCGCGGACCCCCGGACGCCCAGCAGGTCCAGCGAATCCCGCTCGATCACACTGCGGATGCTGCCCCGCGGCACCGTCGGCAGCTTCGTGTCGGCCAACAGCATGTTGAACCCCAGCAGCGCCTCGATGCATTCCCCGCTGCGGGCCGCGGGAAATCCGCTTCCGAACACCAGCTTGTCCATCACGTTGCGCTCGTGGGCCGCCACCACGATGTTGTAGGTCTGCCAAATCTTGCCCGGCCGAATCGTCAGATCCGCAAACACGTTCTCATGCTTGGACACCATCGAGAGCGTCTGCTCCACGAACGGCACCCCCATATTGCCGATGACGAACTTCAGCCGCGGAAAAGCCCGGGCCACCTCGTCCAGCAGATACGGCTGGGCGTACTCCAGCACCGCCTGGGCGCCGAGCGCGTGACTGCCGTTGTGGAAGAAGATGGGCAATCCCGCCTCCTGGGCCATGCCGTACAGCCGCATCGCCTGGCTGTGCGCCGGGTGAAACCCCGCCATTGAACAGTAGATCACCAATCCCTGCAGGCCCAGCTTCTCGGTCAGGGCCGCCAGGCCCCTGTCGCGAATCCGGTCCTGCGTCGGGTCCACGACCGCGAACCCGACCATCTTGTCCCGGTGCCGCGCGACGTACTCCGACAGCTTGCGGTTGGTGTCCTCCCGCGGACCGTTGCAGGACGCCAGGACGACGCAGGCGTCCACCGTCTCCACCGCCGCCAGGTGCTCGGAGGTGTCCGTGCTGTCCAATGACCGAACGTGCGTGTGACAATCGACTATCATGGTCCTGTCCTGTTCCGTCGCGGGCCGCCAAGTCGCCGCCCGCTGCAAAGCGGTGTATTTTAAGCCCAATTCCCCCCGCCAGTCAAGGACAAATATCGACCGGCTTGGACCCTGGGGCCAGGGTTTTGTGAACGACCCACTGGCGTCAGCGACGTGGTTCGTGTAAGCTCGGACCTTCGATCGAATCAGAAACGCCGTCACCGGCGGGTCCCGGCCGAACCGGGTCGCCCCGGCCGGTTGCGGCCATTGGAGATCAACCATGCAGGCGATTCGGGACTTCTTCAAAAACGACAGGTTCGCGGAACTCAGCGGCATCGAGCTGCTGGAGATCGGCGAGGGCCGGGCCAAGGCCCGCATGCCGATCCAGGACTGCCACCGCAACGGCGTGGACATCGTCCACGGCGGCGCCATCTTCACTCTGGCCGACCTGGCCTTCGCAGCGGCCTCCAACTCCTACGGCACCGTCGCCGTCGCCATCAACGCCGCGATCTGGTACGTCAAAGCCGCCAAGGAAGGAACCCTCTACGCCGAGGCCAAGGAGGTCTCCCGAAACCCCAAACTGGCCGTCTACGCCATCGAGGTCACCGACGACGCCGGCGACCTGATCGCCAAGTTCGAAGGAATGGTCTACCGCAAGAAGGACCCCATCACGCCGGGGGCGTGAAAGCTCTAAATTGGAAACAAGCACGAATGCTCAAAACCCAAGTCTCAAAACGGCCCGCGCGAGTCCGCG
>JAAYVJ010000011.1 GCA_012517265.1 Planctomycetota bacterium
CTCCGTTGTCGTCAGACGGCGGCCGATTGTCGGTCGCCACGAACCGGGTCGGCCGCATGAACCTCGACGGGGGAGAGCGGGGGCAGGGCTCGGGTCGCCACCGCCTGGTGCGCCAGGGCCGGGACCCGCGATGTTACGCTCCAGGGCGAAGTCAAACCCGGCGGCAGGATCAGTTTGACGAACACCAGGAGCCGCAGCATGTATCGCAATTGCGGCCAGGCCCGTTTGCGGATCAGTCTGTCGATCACGGCCACCAAGCCGATCAGGACCGCCGTCTGCCAGAGCATCGCCCATTGCCATTCGAACCAGACGCTCGCGATTCTACCGATTGTCTCCGCCATTTTCCGTCCCTCCTCGATTCTCAGGTTGTTCCTTGAGTGCCTCTTCGAGAGCCTGACGCTGCTTTGGCGTCAGGTTCGGATCGTTGACAAGAAAGTGCATCAGCGGGCCGTACGCGCCGTCGAACGCCTGGTTGACCAGGGTCATCAAGGCGCTTCTCCGGGCGTTCTCGCGAGTGAGGATCGGCTCGTACAGGCTGGTGTTGCCTTCCTTGTATTCTCGGACCGCGCCTTTCTCCACAAGCCTGGCCAGAAGCGTGCGGATCGTGGTGTAGGCCCATTTGACCTCCGGGGGCAGCCGCCCGGCGATCCCTCGCGCCGTCGCCGGGTGCTTCTCCCAAAGACAGTTCATCAGTTGCCATTCCGTATCGGTCAGCCGCATTGGACACCTCCTTTGCTACGACTGTAGTATATTTTACGACAAATGTAGTAAGTGTCAAGGGGGAAAATGAGGAGAAAGCAAGAAAAGACAGGAGAGGGGACCTTATTGACCTCATTGACCTTATTGATGTCGCGGGCGCGGCGGGGCGTCAGCAAGGTCAATGGGGTCAATGAGGTCAACAAGGTCCTGCGGCCGCTTGCCGCGGATTGCCGCAATGATTCACGTTGCATTCTGGACGTGGGAGTGTATAATGTTCCCGGTAACTGGGTTCAGAATCGGCCGGGGATCGTAGGCCCCTCACGGCGCGTGAACAGGGCAACGCCGCATCCAGTAGAGCGCATGCGTGGTTGCAGGTATCACGGCTTCCCTGATGCACAACAAACCCGCTGGCGCTTCAGGCACCGGATGCGGGCGGACCCATTGGACAAGGCTCAAGGAGAAACATGTACGCACAGTCGATTCGCAATGTAGCGATCATCGCACACGTCGATCACGGCAAAACGACGCTGGTGGATCAACTTCTCTACCAGTCGGGCATGTTCCGTGACGAGGAGTTGGAGAAGCTGGCCGGCGGCGAGCACGGCCTGATCATGGATTCCAACCCGTTGGAGCGAGAACGCGGCATCACGATCCTGGCGAAGAATTGCGCGATTCAATACACCGACAAGGACGGCCGCGAGTACAAGATCAATATCGTCGACACGCCGGGCCATGCCGACTTCGGCGGCGAGGTCGAACGCGTGCTCAAGATGACCGACGGCGTGCTGCTTGTGGTCGACGCCTTCGATGGGCCGATGCCGCAGACGCGATTCGTGCTGAGCAAGGCCCTGGCCCACAACCTGAAGCCCATCCTCGTGGTCAACAAGGTGGACCGCCCGGACTCCCGGCCCGACGACGTGGTCAACGAGGTCTTCGATCTGTTCGTCGAGCTCGAGGCCAACGACGACGCCCTGGATTTCCCGGTGATCTTCGCCTCGGCCAAGGAAGGCTGGGCGACGATGGACCTGTCCAAGCCGAACAACAATCTCAAGCCGGTGTACGATGCGATCATTCACTCGATTCCGGCGCCCAAGG
Organism: Planctomycetota bacterium; assembly: GCA_012517265.1. Lineage (GTDB taxonomy): Bacteria > Planctomycetota > Phycisphaerae > Sedimentisphaerales > Anaerobacaceae > PLanc-01. Next base: position 1,795 of record JAAYVJ010000011.1, read on the forward strand.
TCGATCCGGACAAGCCGTTGCAGATGCTGGTCACCTCGCTGGAGTATTCCGATTACGTCGGCCGCGTCGGGATCGGAAAGGTCTTCGCCGGCAGGATGCAGCAGGGCCAGCCGGTGACCGTGATCGACAAGCAGGGCCGCCACACGCAGCAGAAGGTCGTGCAGCTTTACGAGTACGAGCGTCTGGGCAAGAAACGCGCCGAGGAGGTGCAGGCGGGCGACATCTGCGCCGTCGCGGGCCTGGACCCGGTCGACATCGGCGACACGATCGCGTGTCCGGATGAGCCTCTCGCGCTGCCGATCGTGGCGATCGACGAGCCCACGATGAGCATGACGTTCCAGGTGAACAACGGCCCGTTCGCCGGCCAGGACGGCAAGTACGTGACCTCATTGCAGATCCGGGACCGTCTGGACAAGGAACTCCAGACGAACGTCGCGCTTCGCGTCGAGTCCGGCGCCAGCGCCGACGAGTTCATCGTCTCGGGCCGCGGCCTGATGCACCTGGGCATTCTCTTGGAGAACATGCGCCGCGAGGGCTACGAGGTCTGCGTGGGCAAGCCGCAGGTGATCATTCACGTCGTCGACGGCGTCAAACAGGAACCCATCGAGCGGCTGGTCATCGAATGCCCGGCGGACTGCCAGAACGCCGTGATGAGCCTGATCGGCACGCGGCGCAGCGAGATGCTCAGGATGGACAGCAAGAGCGGCGCCAGCGACTACGTGCACATGGAGTTCATGATCCCGTCGCGCGGGCTCTTTGGCCTGAACGCCCGGGTCCTGACGGCCACGCAGGGAAGGGCGATCATGCACCACACGTTCGAGCGGTACGAGCCGATGCGAGGCTCAATCCCCGACCGCGGGGCCGGCGTGATGATCGCCAGCGAGACCGGCACCGTCACCGCGTACGCGCTCGACGCCCTTTACGAGCGAGGGTTCTTCTTCGTCCGCCCGGGCGACCGGGTCTACGAAGGCCAGGTCGTGGGCGAGCACTGCAAGGACAACGACATCGTGGTCAACGCGACGAAGGCCAAGGCCCTGACGAACATGCGGACGTCGTCGAAAGACGACGCGGCCCGCATCCGTCCGGCCCGGATCATGAGCCTCGAGGCCCACCTGGAGTACGTGCAGCACGACGAGTTGGTGGAGATCTGCCCGAACTCGATCCGCCTTCGCAAGCGGCTGTTGAGGGAAGGGGACCGACGCCGGGCTGCCCGCCTGGGCGTCGACGCCGTGATGAGGCAGTAGGCTCCGGGAGTCCTGCCGGCTGAACGGGGAGTGGAGATCCCCTGCCTGCGACTGTTGCCGCCTGTTCATGACAGGCAGCGCCGGACCGGTGCGAACGCGGTGTTGCGATGGCCGAGGAACCCGTTCTTTTGTGCGTCGGTTCCCCCGAGCCGCGTCACTCCGCAAGTTGTGCCGCATAGGCGCCTGCGTCCGCCGCCGGACGGGCCTGGCTGTCATAGGACGGGCTGCTCCGCAGCGGGCCCTGACCCGTCACCACGTCCGGGTACAGGATCTCCTCCCGGCTCAGGTTCGCCGGCCCGGGAGACACGCAGGACCAGGGGTCGACGTTGACATAAGCTTGCGGCTCCAGCCACCCTCCATGGGCGACCGTGGTGACGACGACCACGATCATCGTGACGGTGAATGCGGACATCGACAGCAGGGCCAGGCCCGGCAACACGGTGTCCAGCAGCCACTGTCTCCTCAAGGTCCGGGAATCCGGCGCGTGGGACTTCGCCACCGGCAGTCCGAACGCCGCCGCACACAACGGCTCGACATTGCTCCTGGTCATCCGGCTCATCACTCCACCTCCGTCCTCTCCCC
>JAAYVJ010000533.1 GCA_012517265.1 Planctomycetota bacterium
CTGGAAGGAGCCGCCGCCGACCGCACGTTGATGCCTGATTTCCCCGGACTGGCGGATGTGAACAACTGCCGGGATTGGAAGCCGGGCGTCCCGGTCGATCTGAACAGGATCCGTCCGAAGGATGAACAGTACTGGAACGAGCATCGCGGGACGCCCAAGGCCTTCATCACGCTGGAAGCCGGCCAATCTCGCTGGCGGAATCAGTACGGCAACCTGACCGCGATCCGCTATCCGTGGCGGGATGGACTGGATCGGCAGATCGCCCAGTACCTGGCGAGCCACATTGATCCGGCGGCCGCGGGCGTGTTCTTTCAGCCGGTCCGTGAGTCCGGCCTGCGGGCGGGCCGCGGCGGCACGGATTTCGGCCAGCTCTTTCTGGGCCTGAGCATGTTCCTGATCGGTTCGGCGGTCATCCTGACGGGGCTGCTTTTCGTCTTCGGCGTCGAGAGCCGCAGCTCGCAAATCGGAATGCTCCTGGCGGTCGGCTGGCCGGCCCGGCAGGTCAAGCGGTTGCTTGTGGCCGAAGGCGGATTCGTTGCGCTGCTGGGCACGGTCGCCGGCGTTGGGGCCGGGTTGTTCTATGCTTGGTTGATGCTCTATGGCCTGTCCACGTTCTGGAGCGGCGCGATCGCGGGCGCCGCGATTCGATTCCATGCGACGAGCCTCTCGTTGATTTTCGGTGGCGTGGGCGGTCTGGTCGTGGCTCTGTCGGCGATCTGGATTGCCCTGCGCAGGCACGTGACGATTCCCGTCCCCCAGTTGATGGCCGGGGTGGTGGAAGGGCGCGCCACGACGCGATCGCGCGGCCGCTTGGGAATGCTCCTGGCCGTCGCTGCGTTCGCAGGCGCTGTGATGCTCCTGGCGTTCGTTCGAGGAGGCGACAGTCAGACCGCCGCCGGAGTCTTCTTCGGGGCTGGGGCATTGCTGCTGGTCGGGACCTTGTCCCTCTGTCATGTAATGCTCTGCGTCGCGGCCGGGGGAGTGAGCCGGGCTTTGGTTTCGCTTCAAGGGTTGGGATTCCGAAATGCCGCCCGCCGTCGAGGCCGCAGTCTGGGCATCATGGGGCTGTTGGCCTGCGGCGTGTTCATGGTCGTCGCCGTCGGCGCCAACCGGCACGACCCGCTGCGCCAGCCACAGAGTCGGACCTCGGGGACCGGCGGCTTTGCTCTCTATGGCGAGTCTTCGCTCGGCATCCTGTACGACCTGAACGCCAACGAGGGACGCAAGGACCTGGGACTGACGGATCCCGAGCTTGCCGGCTTGGAAGCTGTCCAGTTCCGAGTTCACGACGGCGACGACGCGAGTTGTCTGAACCTCAATCGGGCCCAGCGTCCTCGGTTGCTGGGCGTTCAGCCGGAAGCCTTGGCAAGCCGAGGGGCGTTTCGTTTCACGGGCCAGGTCTCGCAGGCAGGCGGCGTGTCGGGCTGGAACCTGCTTGGGATGGACTTGGGCGAAGGCGTCGTCCCGGCGATCGGCGACTATCCGACCGTCTTCTGGGCCCTTGGCAAGAAGCTCGGCGACGAGATCGAGTTTCCCGATGAGGCCGGCCGCCCGTTTCGCGTGCGAATCGTCGGTATGCTGCATAGCTCCATCCTGCAAGGCAGTCTCGTTATCGCGGAGAACCAGTTTACCCGCAGATTTCCGTCGGAAGACGGGTATCGGGTTTTGCTTGTCGATGCCCCATCGGATAAGATGGCGGCGGTGTCGCAGAAGCTGTCGACAGGTTTGACGGATCTCGGCTTGGTCCTGACCCCTGCGCAGGAGCGGCTGGCGGCCTTCGGCGCCGTGGAGAACACGTATCTTTCGATCTTCACGGCACTGGGCGGTCTGGGGCTGGTTCTGGGCAGTGTCGGCCTGGGCCTCGTGGTGCTCCGCAACATGCTTGAGCGCCGCGGCGAATTGGCAATGCTGCGGGCGGTGGGCTTCGAGCGGGCCAGGATCCGCTGGATGGTCTTCTACGAGCACTGGGGTCTGATGCTTGCCGGCGTCGTGTGCGGGGGTATCGCCGCGATCGTGGCGGTGATCCCGGCCCTGCAGTCGCCGGCCGGGCAGGTGCCGTATGTCTCGTTGGGAGCTACGGTTGCCGCGATCGTGTTCAGCGGGGCCCTCTGGGTCTGGCTGGCCGGCACGCTTGCTCTCAGGGGCGACCTGCTGGACGCTCTGAGGCACGAATAGGTAGGAAAACGTGAAATTCGAAACTCGAAATCCGAAACAATCTCAGACAACCGAAAATCGATGAAAAAGTCCTTCGTCGCTGATCTGATCCCCATGGCGTTCGCTGTCGCGGGCGTGGCGTCGCTGATGTACCTCTGGTTCAGCGCCGACGCTGCAGTGAGTGTGCAGGAGCGTTTGCCCGGCGGGGACGGCAGGCCCGCCAATGCAGGGGCCGGGGACGAGGCGATCAAGATCCAAGGCACGCTGACCAAGGGCGTCGGCGTACCGGCGGATTTGCCCGGCGCATGGCCGAGGTTTCGGGGGGCCGCCTATGATGCGATCAGCACCGAAGAGGTCTCGTTCAGTCGCACCTGGCCTGCCGAGGGGCCTCGTTTGCTGTGGTCCATCGAGGTGGGCGAGGGCTACGCCGGGGCGGCGGTTCTGGAAGGGCGGGTGTACCTCCTCGACTACGACCAGGTCGGCCAGGCGGACGTCGTCCGCTGCCTCTCGCTCAATGACGGCAAGGAGATCTGGCGATACTCCTACCCGGTCAAGATCAAGCGTTTCCACGGGATGAGCCGGACCGTTCCGGCCGTCACGGACAAGTACGTAGTCACGATGGGGCCCAAAGGGCACGTCACCTGTCTGGACTCCAAGACGGGCGAGTTCAAGTGGATGCTCAACCTGGTCAAGGAGTACGGGACGGTGATCCCTCAGTGGTACGCGGCCCAGTGCCCTCTGATCGACGACGGCAAGGCGATCATCGCCCCGGCCGGGAGCGTACTGATGATGGCCGTCGATTGTGCCACCGGCGCGACGGTCTGGCAGACGCCGAACCCGGACAAATGGGTGATGACCCATTCTTCGCTCGTACCCATGGAGTTCGGCGGGAACCGATTCTACATCTACTGCGGCGGCTCGACCGACGCCGGCGGCGTGGTCGGGGTTTCCGCCAAGGATGGCCAAGTCCTTTGGAAGACGGACCAGTGGAGAGTCCGCACCAACGTGCCAATGCCGGTGGTGATCGGCCCGGATCGGATCTTCTTGTCCGCAGGCTACGGCCAGTACGATTTCGGCTGCACCATGCTCCGGCTGACGGAGTCCGGCGGTCAGATCGCCGTGACGAGCGAGTTCATACATCCGACGAGCGTCTTTAGCACGATGCAGCAGACGCCCATCTTCTACAACGGGAACATCTACGGCGTGAGGATGGACAAACAACTGGTGTGCCTGGATCTGAAAGGGGAGGTCGTCTGGACCAGCACGAGCGCAAACACTTTCGGCAGCGGATCTTATGCGATTGCCGGCGGGGTCTTGTACGTCATGGACGACGAGGGGGTGCTCACGCTCGTCGAGGCCAGCCCCTCGGGTTACAACCAACTGGCCAAGGCCAAGGTCCTCGACGGGATTGAGTCCTGGGGGCCCATGGCGTTCGCTGGGCGAAGGCTCATCGTGCGTGACCTGAATCGAATGGTGTGTCTGGACATCGCCGGACAGTAGCACGGACAAACCGGCCGTGGTACAATCCGGCGTCTGCAAGGTCTTGTTCTGTAAGGGTATTGGGTTGTCTACGCAACGGATGTCAGGCAGAGCCGGCGGCGGGTGGATCGTCGCTGTTCTGGTCGCAGCGGCTATCGGGGCCGCCGTGGCGGCCGTTCTCCGCCTCGATACGACCGGCCGGACCGGCAGTGGTCTGAGCGAGGCCTACGAATACGACGTCAGCCGGCTGGCTAAGATCGACCCGAACCTGGTTCTCTATGTGGAATCGGGCCCCTTGATCCATACGGGGATGAACCAATCCCGATCGATCGCCCTGGATGGGGCCGGACGGATCTACGTCGCCGGAGACAGGGCGATCCGCGTGTTCGATGCCGCCGGGAAGGCTGAGAGGATGATCTCGCTGCCAGGCGAACCGCAGTGCCTGGACGTCGCGGACGACGGGCGACTCTTTATCGGCATGAAGGATCACGTCGAAGTGCTCGACGCCCAAGGCAAGACGATCGCTTCCTGGGACTCGCTGGGCGAGGAGGCGTTGCTGACGAGCATCGCCAGCCATGGGGACGCAGTCCTCGTGGCCGATGCCGGGCATCGGATCGTTTTGCGGTTTGACGCCGCAGGCACGCTCGTCGATCATATCGGCGAGAAGGACGCGGACCGCGACATCCCGGGCTTTTCGGTCCCGAGTCCGCACTTCGATCTGGCGGTCTCCCGCGACGGCCTGCTCCGTGTCGCCGACCCCGGCCGCAATCGCATCGATACGTTCACGCTCGACGGGAACCTCGAATTCTGGTGGGGCGAGCGGTCGGTCGGCATCAAGGGGTTTTGCGGATGCTGCAATCCTGTGAGCTTCGCTTTGCTGCCCGACGGAGGCTTCGTGACCGCGGAGAAGGGCCTGGTCCGGGTCAAGATCTACAACAGCGACGGCGCTTTCGTGGGCGTGGTGGCGGGCTCCGATCAGTTCGCCGGCGGCAAACAGATCAAGGTCTGCGAAACGCCGGAGGAGTGCCAGGGCATCGCCCTGGACGTGGCAGCCGGGCCCGACGGCCGAATCTATGTCCTCGATCCTCCGGATAACACGATCAAGGTCTTTCGCAAAAAGGGGGCGTCTACGTGAGCGAGTTTTTGGGCAAATTGCAGGCGAGGCGGCGGTTCGTGACGCACGCTTTGCGCAATGCGGCTCTGGCCGTGCTGGGCGTGGGCGGCGGGGCGATCGTTTTGAAGCGGCGCAGGCTCCTGCGCGAGGGCAAGTGCCTCAACCGCGGGATGTGCCGCGACTGCGCGGTGTTCAGCGATTGCGGCCTGCCTCGGGCGCTCTCGACCCGCGACGTGTTAGCGAGGATTCGCCATGGATAAGCAGGAACCCATGAATCGCCGCAACTTTCTTCGGGAAGGGCTCTGGGGGGCCTGTCTGGCCGGCGCCGGGACCGCGGTGGGTTTGAGCGTCGCCCGGGGCAATTCGGACAACATGGTCTGGCAGATCGATCCATACAAGTGCATTGCCTGCGGCAACTGCGCGACGTATTGCGTGCTGGAAGACTCCGCGGTCAAGTGCGTCCAGGCGTATGCGATGTGCGGGTACTGCGACCTTTGCACGGGGTATCTGATCCCGGAACCGAAGGCCCTGGACACCGGCGCGGAGAACGAACTGTGCCCGACCGGGGCCATCAAGCGGACTTACGTCGAGGACCCATACTACGAGTACACGATCGACGAGTCGCTGTGCAACGGATGTGGCAAGTGCGTGAAGGGCTGCACGGTCTTCGGCAATGGGTCGCTCTTTCTCCAGGTTCGTCACGACCGGTGCAAGAACTGCAACGAGTGTGCGATTGCGGCGGCCTGTCCCTCGCAGGCGTTCAAGCGGGTGCCCGCGGACCGGCCGTACCTGTTGAAAGGGGCGGACAACAAGTGATGGCACGTTTCGCCTGGATCAGGAGCGGAGTTCCGCAAAATGGAGGATCGGGCATGCATCCTTCAAGGAAATCGCGTCTTTCGGTTTCCTTGAAGACTCGACCGGGCGCATTCTCCATCAGACGGTTGTGTCTTGGCCTGGGACGATCAAGGCCGGAGATTCTTCCTCCTGAAAACATGTCGAATCCTCCGTTTTGCGGAACGTGGATCGTGACGTTTCTTATCGCGTTCCTGGGCTCTTGCCCGGTGACACAGGGGGAAATCCGCTTTCCGCCGCCCGAGTTCGAGAGCGGCTACACGTTTCCGCAGACCACGTCGCCGGCGCCCCAGTCTGTGCTTCAGGAGTACATCGATGCGGCCGTGCTGGTCGTCGGTTTGTTGCTCGCTTCGCACCTGATCCTCAAGCGGAGAAGCCGTCGTGCGATCTTCGTCTTGATGATCGGCGCTTTGTTGTATTTCGGCTTCGTGCGGGACGGCTGCATTTGCCCGATCGGAGCGATCCAGAACGTGACGCTGACCGCGTTCGACCGCGGCTACGCGATCCCGATCGCGGCGGCTGTGTTTTTCGTGGTTCCGCTGATCTTCACGCTGTTCAGTGGCCGGGTGTTCTGCGGCGCGATCTGTCCCCTCGGGGCGATTCAGGATGCGGTGCTGATCCGGCCTGTGGCCGTGCCTGGCTGGCTGGAGAGCGGCCTGCGGCTGTTCGCCTATGCCTATCTCGGAGCTGCGGTCCTCTTCGCCGCCACGGGCAGCGCGTTCATCATCTGTCGATACGACCCGTTCGTCGGGTTCTTCCGGCTGGGCGGCAACTGGAACGTCCTGATTCTCGGCGCCAGCCTGCTGCTGATTGGCCTGTTCGTGGGCCGGCCGTACTGCCGTTTCCTGTGTCCCTACGGCGTCATTCTGCGGCATTTGTCCCGGCTCTCCAAGCGGCGGGTGACGATCACACCGAGCGAGTGCATCCAGTGCCGCCTCTGTGAGGACGCCTGCCCGTTCGGCGCGATCCGCGAGCCAACCGGGAATTGGCCCGAAGGCGAATACCGGATCGCCAAGCGGCGTCTGGCCCTATTCCTGGTGTTGCTGCCCATCCTGGTTGCCGGGGGGGGCTGGGGCGGTTACGCCCTGAAGAGCCAGTTGGCTCGCGTGCATCCCAGGGTCCGTACGGCTGAACGCGTCTACCTGGAAGAGGCCGGTCAAGTCCAGGGGACGACCAACGTGAGCGACGCCTTCCGCGCCACGGGACAAACCACCGAAGTTCTCTATGCGGATGCGACGAGAATCCGCGGCCGGTTCGCCCTTGGCGGCGCTCTTCTGGGCGGGTTCATCGGCCTGGTCGCCGGAGGCAAGCTGCTCGTTCTGTCGATTCGCCGCAGGCGAACCGAGTACGAGGCGGACCCGGCCGGTTGCTTCGCCTGTGGGCGGTGTTACAAATCCTGTCCGAAAGAGCACGGACGACTCAAGAGGATCAGGGAGACGGCAGCGGGGCGAGCATGATACAGGAATCGGAACGTATCCAGGTTTGGCGTCGGGCGGCGCGCTCCACCGCGATCGTCGGCGGCGTCTTCACAGGCATCTTCGTCGCGCTGCTGATCGCCAATCTCATCGGCAGCGCGATCCTTGGGCCGTCGAGAGAGAACAAACTGGCTGCGATGAAGCTTCAGGTCCAGAAGGATCCCACAAATCAGACGCTCTTGTCCGAGGTCCGGCAGTTGGATCTTAAGATCCGCCGGGATCGAATCTGGCGGCTCGACTTCGCGCACAAGGCGGCTCACATGTTGCTCGCGAGCGTCGTGGTTCTGCTGGTGGCGGGCAAAATCGCGTACGACCTGGGCAAGGTACCGCCCCGGCCCGGGCACGCAACGGATCGAGGAGAAATTCAGGTGAAAGAAGCGAAGCGGGCCCGTTGGGCGGTCGCGGGCGGATTGGCGATGCTGGCGGCAGGGATGACGCTCGTGGGGATGAGCGGCAGTGTGGAATTCGCGCAAGCCGAGGAGGCCGGGCCGCCGTTTGCATCCATGGAGGAAAGGCTGATGCAATGGCCTCGGTTCCGCGGTCCCGGCGGCGCCGGCGTCAGCGCGTACACGAACATTCCGACCTCCTGGAACGGCAAGACCGGCGAGAACATCCTCTGGAAGAGCCCGGTGCCCATGAGCGGCCGGAATTCGCCGGTCGTTTGGAAGGACCGCATTTTCCTGACCGGCGCCGATCCGAACGTGCGGCAGGTCTACTGCTACGATGCCAAGAGCGGGCAATTGCTCTGGAAGGGCGATGTCCCCACGGTGTCGGCGGCGGCCAAACTGGAGATCATGGAAGACACAGGCTATGCCGCCTGCACTGCGGCGACGGACGGCCGGCGGATCTACGCGATTTTCCCTACGGGCGACGTCGCCGCGTTCGACTTCAACGGTCGGCGATTGTGGCACAAGAATCTGGGCGTGCCCGACAGCTCCTATGGATATGCCTCCTCGCTGGAGACCTACGAGAAGCTTGTCCTCGTTCAGTACGACCAGGGCGACGGCACCGAGGGCAAGTCGAAGGTCATCGCGCTGGACGGCGTCACCGGCCGGGTCGCCTGGGAAGCGAAACGGACGCTGCCGAATTCCTGGGCCACGCCCGTCGTCGTGCAGGTGGAAGGCAAGCCTCAGTTGATCACGCTGGCCGATCCGAACATGGTCGCGTACAGCCCCGCCACCGGCGAGGAGATCTGGCGCGCCGAATGCCTTGGCGGCGATCTGGCTCCTTCTCCGATCTATGCCGGCGGACTGGTCATGGCGATCCAGCCGTATTCGCAACTGGTCGCGGTCAAACCGACCGGGCAGGGCGATGTTACCAAGACCCACGTCGCCTGGAAGATGGAGGAGGGCGGGCCGGACATCTGTTCGCCCGTCAGCGACGGCACGTATGTCTATCTCCTGGAGAGCGCGGACCTCTTGATTTGCTGCAGGGTCGAGACCGGTGAGAAGATCTATGAGCAGGAGATCAAGGGGGACTTCCGGGCCTCGCCGAGTCTCGTGGGCGACAAGCTCTACGTGCTCGATATGAAGGGCATGATGCGCATCTTCCAAGCCGGGCTCGAATTCAAGGAACTGGGCAAGTGCGAGCTGGGCGAGGAGTGTTTCGCGTCGCCCGCGTTCGCCGATGGGCGGATCTACATCCGCGGGGCGGCAAACCTCTACTGTATCGGTCAGGCGCAATGATGGAAGAACTGGATCTGGCGTTCGTCGAGGAGACCGTCAAGCGGGTCGGCTCCGGCAAGGAGAAGGTACTGGAACTCCTGCAGGCGATCCAGGGCCACTACGGCTACCTGCCCAACGAGGCCCTGCGCCGGGTCTGCGAGCTGACGGAGATCACGCCGGCTTCGATCGCGGGCGTCTCGACGTTCTACGATCAGTTCCGCCATCGGCCGGCGGGCAAGCACATCATCCACGTCTGCATAGGGACCGCCTGTCACGTCAAGGGCGCCGAGTCGGTCTACGACGCGTTCCGCACTCACCTGGGAATCCCCGAGGGCGAGGACACCGACGCGCAGAAGCTGTTCACGGTCGAGCGGATCGCGTGCCTGGGCTGCTGCACGCTGGCCCCGGCGGTGCAGATCGACGATGTGACCTACGGCCATTTGACGCGGGAAACCGTGCCCCAGGTTCTGAGCGACTTCCTCAAACACGAACAGGCCAGGGCGGCTTCGCCCACGAAGTCCCACGGCTTGCGCAAGGGCAAGGCCGACCCTCGCGGCGAGGTGCGCATTGGCCTGGGTTCCTGTTGTGTCGCCCGCGGGAGCGGCAAGCTGCACGGCGCTCTTCAGGAAGCTCTGGCCCAGACCGGCCTCCAGGTCCCGGTCAAGCGGGTGGGCTGCGTCGGTATGTGTCACCAGACGCCGTTGTTGGAGATCGTGCTGCCGAACCAGTCGTCGCACCTCTACGCCAGGGTGCGGCCGGAAGACGCCAAGTCGATTATTCAGAGGCATTTCGGCGTGCGAGGCCCGCACAGAAAGCTCTCCAATGCGGTGTCCACAGCCTTGGACCGCCTGCTGACCGACGAGAAATGGGAGCCTGTCACGCGGTACTCGATCCACGTGCGGGACCAGGCGGTCTCCGACTTCCTCGGCCGGCAGATCCAC
>JAAYVJ010000534.1 GCA_012517265.1 Planctomycetota bacterium
ACTGGTCGCGTCGGCTCGCAGGACCGAGACCGTCAGTTGCGTGGCGGAATCGACCGAGACGATCTCATACGCCCCGTCGAGCGAGCCATCCGCGGATCGCAGGTACGCGACGCCGCCGGCCTGGACGTCTGAGGCGATGAAATCCGCCTGCACTGCGGTCAGGGTGGTTCCGTTCAGGGTCGCGCCGGTCCCGCTTGCTTGTACCTGCGAAGGCAGGTGCAAGTCGCCGAACAGCGAAGGCTCGTACTTGAGAACATCCACATCGCTTGAGAAGGTGACCGTCATAAGCAACCTCATTTTCATCTGGTGGGGCAAGGTCCGCCCGACACAGCCGTGCATCTGAAATGGCCCGGGCAGCGGGCTATTCCGCCGCCCGGGTCCGGAGGACCGATCAGCCTCCGCTGACCGTCAGGTCGCGAATCACGCCGTGGGCCGCCTCGTTCTTGAGCTCCAGGGTGTACTCGCCGATCAGCTCGCCGCACTCGTAGTCGCCGGAACTGGCCAGCGGCTTGAAGTGGAAGCTGCGGCCGGTCAGCGGCAGCACGCTGATCCGGGAGGAGTCCAGGAACAGCACCGCGTCCTGCGGCACATGCCGCGTCGTGACGATCCGGCAGACGCCGAAGTCGCTCTGGTACAGGCTGACCATGTCGGTGAACGTCGTGTCGTCGGCGCCGTAGCTGCGGCTCTCGGAGCAGAAGGCGTTGATCTTGCGCTTCTGGAAACCGCCAACCAGGATCAGGTCCACGTTCCCGCTGCTGTTCTCCCAGATTTTCCGCAGGACGTAGTTGATCTTGGCTTCGTCGAGGTCGTCGCCGGCGGGGAAGCCGCTGTCGCCGGTGTGGAAGATGTTGGTGGTCAGGTGCTGCAGGATGCCCTTCATCGTCCGGCGGACCGTGCCGCTGCCCTGTGCGTTGCTGACCGGTTTGCCGCCGTTGATCACGGTGTTTTCCAGATCGCGGACCATTTCGCGCAGCCGGACCTGCTTCTCGTAGTCCATCTCGTTGGTCAGGCCGAGCTGGCTGGCGGCCATGTCGCTGCCGCTGACCTCGACCGCCGAAGTGAAGATCTGGGTGTAGTTGCCGCAGCGGACGCGGTTGGTGAACCGGGCGTTGGGCCGGTCCTGACCTTCCAGGGCCGCGTTGCCCAGGATGTTGAGGACCAGGTTGTCCGCGAGGTTCTCGGGCGTCGTGCCGGCGTAGCCGCGCGTCACGGTGAGCGTGTCGCCGGAGACCGAGACGACGAGCATGAGTTCCTCGCTGCCCTCGACCTGGATCTGGTCGCCGTCGCGGAAGCGGCCGCCGTGGTCCACGTTGAAGGTCGTGTCGGTGGCGGGGTTCGTCCACGTGGCGTCGTTGATCGCGTCCTTGTTGGGCAGCAGCTCATCCTCAAGCCACTCGTGATGCGTGCTGGTCGCCTCCCGCAGCGGGTCGCCCAGCGCGTCGAGCAGAGGCGTCTCGGCGGGCGTGATGAGCCCGATGAGGTCCGCCACGTCCTCGGCCAGCTCGGGCAGAGCCACCCCGGCGGTATACGTCGCTTTTCCGGTAAATGCCATGCTTGTTTCTCCTTCCTGAATCGTTCTTTGTGCCTGTTCGCATCGCGGATTGCGTCAATCCGACGTCACATCATGCTTCTTCGCAGCATCAGGTACCGCTGGAGGTCCACGCGGCTGCCCGTCCGGGCCGCTCGCTTGGCGGCCTGCTCGAGCACCGCCTGACTCGCTGTCACGCGGTCCTTCGCCGTCGCGGTCTTGCGGGGAGCGAGGACCGGACTGGATCCCCCGAAGAGGTATGCCTTTTCCTTCCTCAGGCGGGTCACGCAGTTGTCGAGATCCGCTTCGGTCCTGCCTTCGATGCGGGCCCTGGCCACCAGGATCGCG
>JAAYVJ010000535.1 GCA_012517265.1 Planctomycetota bacterium
ATGATCAAGTTTCTGGTCAGGCTCGAGACATTCCTGCAGAGAACGCTGCTGGCGGCCGGCGCCCTGTTCCTGCTGGCCATGGTGGGCCTGACCAGCGCCGACATCGGCCTGCGGGTCTTCGCCTCCCCCATTCCCGGCGTCTATGAGCTGATGGGGTACTTCGGCGCTCTGGTCGTCGCCTGCTCGCTGCCCTACACCCAGCGGCGCAAGGACCACCTCGCCGTGGACATCCTGACCAGGAGCTATCCGAAGGCCGTGCAGACAGTCCTCGACGCCGTCAATCGCACCGCGTGCATGCTCTTCAGCGCCCTGGCGGCCTGGCAGATCGGCAAATTGGCCACAACCCTCATGAAGAGCGGCGAACTGACCGAGACCCTGCGGATCATCTACTACCCCTTCACGTACGGCGTCGCCGCGGGGTTCGGCCTGCTGGCCGTCGTGTTCCTGGCCGAGCTGGTCCGAGGCTTGACGCCGCAGCCGCCGCAGGCAGAAGCCGAACCGGAGCAGCCGGTATGAGCGCGACCCTCGTCGGCATTCTGGGCGTCTTGATCCTGATCCTCGTGCTCTTTCTCTTGGGCACCAGCGTCGGCTTCGCCATGGCGATCGTCGGATTTCTCGGCTTCGCCCACCTCGTCTCGTTCGACGCCGCCGTGAACATGGTCGGCGCCACCCTGTGGGGCACCTTCTCCAAGTACGGCCTGACCGTCATCCCCCTGTTCATCCTGATGGGCCAGGTCGCGTTCCACTCCGGCGTCAACGCCCGGCTCTACAACGCGGCCTACCACTGGGTCGGCCACATCCGCGGCGGACTGGCCATGGCGACCATCGCCGCCTGTGCCGCCTTCTCCGCGATCTGCGGATCCAACACCGCCACCGCCGCGACCATGACCGCCGTGGCGCTGCCCCAGATGAAGAAGTACGGCTACCACCCGATGCTCAGCGTCGGCGCGATCGCCAGCGGATCGACGCTGGGCGTCGTCATCCCGCCCAGCGTCGTGCTCATCATCATCGGCCTGAGCACGGAGCAATCGATCGGCCGGCTCTTCTACGGCGGGATCGGCGCGGGCCTCGTGCTGACCGCCCTGTTCATCGTCACCGTCTACGTTCTGTGCGTGCTCTTCCCCCACTGGGGCCCGGTCGGCGACAAGAGCACCTGGCGGCAGCGGATCGTCTCGCTGTCCGGCGCGGTCGAGATGCTCACCCTGTTCCTCCTGGTCATCCTCGGCCTGTACTTCGGGCTGTTCACCCCCAGCGAAGCCGGGGCCGCCGGCGCGTTCCTGGCGATCCTGATCGCCGTGGCGCGGCGCAAGCTCTCGCCCCGCAGTTTCCTCAACGCCCTCAAGGACACGCTGCGCGCCTCCTGCATGGTCATCACGATCGTCGCCGGCGCAGTCATCTTCGGCAAGTTCCTCACCGTGACGCGGATCCCGAACGAGTTGGCCGGCTGGGTCGCCGGCCTGCCGGTGTCGCCGACCGTCGTCCTGCTGATCGTCTTCGCCGTCTACATCGTCGGCGGCGCGGTCATGGACGCCCTGGCCCTGCTGATGATCACGATCCCCATCTTCTTCCCCCTGGCCGACCGCCTGGGCTACGATCCGATCTGGTTCGGCGTGACCGTCACCGTCATCACCACGCTGGGCGCGATCACGCCGCCCGTCGGCGCCACGACCTACGTCGTCGCCGGCATGTCCAAAGACATCCGGCTCAAGGACGTCTTCAAGGGCGTCCTGTACTTCGTCCCGGCCTACCTCGTCTGCGTCACTCTGCTCATGCTCTTCCCCAAGCTCGTCACGGCTCTGCCCGCCCTGCTCCACTGAAACAAGGCCCAAGGCCGGCGGCCGTCGCTCGTCGCGAGTGACCCGTGACTCGTCCTCGGGAATCGGCTTCTCCACGTCGATTCGCCCGACTGCAAGTCGCGCCTATGTCGCCCGGATCGCCGGGACGCCGCGCCGAGCATCTGGAGAGACCGTCTTCTGGGTATGGCGTTCCTTTCTCGATGAAGGCCCCGGACCCGCCCTACGAAGCCACGGGCCCCAGCGAGTACTGGGTGAAGCTGGTCATGTCCATCTCACGGATCAGGCGGTTGACGTCCTCGACGGTGACCGCCTTGATCGCCGCCACGTCCTGCTCGATCGAATGGTAGTCGCCCAGGTACATCCAGTTGAAGCCCAGGTCCACCAGCCGGCCCATCGGCAGCTCGTTCTTGAGCACCAGGGCGCTGAGCACCTTGTTCTGGGCCTTGACGACCTCGTCCTCGTGGACGCCGTCGGCCGCCAGGTCGCGGAAGACGCCCTGGACGATGTCCATCACCCTCCCGGCGTTGGAGGTCCCGCAGCGGAAATAGCAGTAGAACATGCCGGTGCCGTCCATCGGGTTGAACTGCATGGAGGCCTCTTCCGTCAGGGCCTTGTCCACGAGATCCCAGTAGAACCGCGATCCGTAGTCGTCGCCCACGATCATCGCCAGGAGCGACGCCGCAAACCGGCGGGGATCCTGCGCCGAGACGCCGGTGTGCATCAGACAGATGTGTTCGCGCTTGACGTTGGCCTTCTCGGTCCGGCCCTTCTGCTTGGTGCCGCCGAAGTCACTGAGCGAACGTCCCACCTCCTGCGCGGGCCACTTCCCGGACACCGCCTCGACCGTCTCGCAGAAGCGGTCCCAGTCGAAGCTGCCCGTGCAGGCGACGACCATGTTGTTCGGCGCGTACCGACGGCCGAAGTACTCCCGCATCTGCCCGGCCGTCAACGCGTCGATGCTCTCGACGGTGCCCAGGACGCTCTGGCCGCAGCAGTGAGGACCGAAGTGCAAACTCCGGCAGCGGTCGATCACGTCGAACGTCGGCGTATCCTGGTACATCGCGATCTCTTCTTTGATGACGTTCTTCTCGATGTCGAAGTCTTCGTCCCGCAGCGCGGGCCTCATCAGCTCGGCCCAGAGCGAGGTGATCTCGATCAGATACTCCGGCAGGACCGCGGCATAGAAGACCGTCTGCTCCTCGCTGGTGAAGGCGTTGAACTGGGCCCCCCGCCGGTCGAAGGCCTCGTTGACCTCCAAGGCGCTGAGCCGGTCGTTGCCCTTGAACAGCATGTGCTCCAGGAAGTGCGAGACGCCGTTGATCTCGAGCGTCTCGTCACGGGCCCCGGTCCGGACGAAGAATCCGACCGCGGCCGATTTGGCCGGCGGATTGATCTCGCCGATCAGGACCAGGCCGTTGGACAGTCTCTTGTGTTTGAATTGCATGAATATCCTCAACCAACACGGACCTCCTTCGGGCCGATGGTGACGGTCGTGAACTCCTCGAAAGGATTGGCCCGGAGGAACTTCAATACCGAATCGACCGTGACGGCGTCGATCCGTTCCTTGACCTCGTCCAGGGGACGGACCCGGCCGAGCATGTAATAGTCGCTGCCGATCGCGCTGGCCCGGCTGGTCGACGATTCGCTGTGCAGAATCACGCTGGATTTCAGGCCGATCTTGGCGCGGGCCATTTCCTCTTCGCTGATGCCCTCGGCCAGGCGGGCGAACTCGGCCAGGATCACGTCCACCGTCTCCTGGGCCTTGTCCGGCGACGTCCCGGCGTAGCACTGAATCCCCGCCGCGTCCTTGAGCGAATGGTACTTGGCACCGATCGCGTAGCAGAGCCCCCGCTTCTCGCGGACCTCGGTGAACAGCCGGGAACTCATGCTGCCCGAGAGCACCGAGACCGCCGTGCGGGCGTTGTAGTAGTCCTCGTCCACGAACCGGGCGGTGGGCGTCATCATTCCGATGTGGACCTGCGCCCCGTCATGGGGGATGTGCGTGTAGCGAGCCCCCCGAGTTCCGACCTTGCGGGGCGCGAGCCGCTTGCCCCTATTGGGGCCGAACTCGCCTTCGAGCTGGCGGCACACGGCGTCGAAATCGTACTTGCCCGCCACGCTGAAAATCGCCTGCGGCGCGTTCAGATGCGTCGCCGCGATCCGCCTGGCCTTGGCTGGCGTGAGATTTTGCAGGTCTTCGAGTTCGCCCATCGTGCTGCGCCCCAGCGGATCGGGGTAGAACCGCTTCCGCAGCTCGATCGTGACCCGCTGGCGGGGTTCGTCGTCCAGCGACTGGAGTTCCTCGACGATGAGCTGCCTGGCGGGCTCGAACTGCTCGTCGCTCAGGTGCGGCCGGAGGATGACGTCGCAGTATAGGGCCAGGGCCTGCGACAGATTGCTGGACTCCAGGGCCCCGCCGAGATACAGGTGCGAACTGCCGATCGAGGTCGACCGCTGGACACCCAGGCCGTCGAGGGCGTCGCCGAGCTTGCGGCTGTCCAGGGCCCCGGCCCCGCGAAAGACCCACTCCGAGACGACGTTGGAGGCCCCACAGCACCGCGCCGGCATCCACGCGGCTCCGGCCGGCAGGGTGAAATCGAACGCCACGGACTCGACGCCCGCCATCGGCTCGCCCAGCACGACCATGCCGTTGGCCATCACATGCTTATCGATTCGCTGCTCCATATCCACCCGAAC
>JAAYVJ010000536.1 GCA_012517265.1 Planctomycetota bacterium
CACTCAGAGCGGCGAGGCGGACATCGATCAGACCGCTTCCTGGGCCTCCGACGACGAGGGGTTCTTCGTCATCGCCCAGGCGAGCTTCCTGCCGGAGTCTGGGGGGGGCTCCTCGAACTGGGCCGGCGAGTACCACGTCGGTGCCTGGTGGACCGGCGGGGGCGACCTCACGTCTCAGGACGAGCTGGCCGGTGTATATCTCAGCGCGGCCCGGGAGATCTTTCGCGAGAGCGACGATCCCGGCGACGAGCAGGGCTTGGGGCTCTTCACCCGGTGGGGTTGGGTTGACGGCGAAGCAGCCGAGCTCGACTGCTTCTGGAGCGTGGGTCTGCAATACCGTGGACCGATCGAGCTGCGCGACGATGACGTCCTGGGGATCGCCTTTGCACGAGGCACGTTCGCCGGCTCCGACCGCCCTGCAGGGCTGGGAGGATCGGAGCAGGTTGTAGAGCTCTACTACAGCATCGCCGTGGCCTCATGGCTGAGTCTGAGCCCGGATGTGCAGTATATAGCGGATCCCGGCGGCCGGTCCGGCTCGGACGACTCGTTTGTCGTGGGCCTGCGGGCCAGGATCCTCATCGAATAGACGTCGGTGCGATAACGGCGTCGGGGCGGTCAATGCGGGGTTCAGCGGGCACCTGCCGCGGGGCCTTGTCGTCTTTCATCGCGACGATCAGGGCTCCGGCCGCGGCCCCGGCGGAATAGCTGAACGCCAGGAACCAGTTGTTAGTCCGGATAAAATTCGACAGTACCCACAATCCCAAGAGATTTTCGACAAACACAATGCAGACAAGGAGGGTCTTCTCGCCTCGGGCGCACGCTAAGGTACGCCGCAACGCCAAGTACCATTCGCCGCAACCAACGGACAGATAAAGGATCATCGTCGGGAGGAGGCTCATAGTCGTCCTCCTGCCCGCAGGTCCAAGAAACCACGATGTTCTGGGTCATTTCCATACCGCTAGTATACCACAACGATCGCCTTCCTGCAAATCCCCTGCGGGGGCTATTTCGGTTTAAACTCTTTTCAAATAAAGACTTGTGATTGTAAGGAAAATGCCGGGGCGACGAACAAAAAGGGCATCGTAAGCGTATCGCCGTCGGTTTGAGCGAAGCGGTCCTTGGATTTCGTCTCGGGTCGATCTCAGGCAGACGATCGGGTTCTTTGTTCCTGGCGGAACCAGGCGACGAAACGGGCCAGGCCGGTCCGGATGTCGGTGGACGGCTTGTAACCCAGACGCGATTCGGCCTTGGATACGTCTGCGTAGGTCCGGTCGACGTCCCCCGGCTGGAGCGGGAGCTGTTGACGCACCGCCTTTTTGCCCAGGGCATGTTCGAGTTCCGCAATGAGTTCGCGCAGGGCGATCGGCTGCGATTCACCGAGGTTGTAGATCTCGTAGCCGCTGCAATGCTCGATGGCGGCGACGATGCCGTTGAGGATGTCGTCGATGTAGGTGAAGTCCCGCATCATGGTTCCGTCGCCGTAGACGGGGATCGGCTTGCCGCCCTCGATGAGCCGGGCAAACTTGTGAATGGCCAAGTCCGGCCGCTGGCGGGGTCCGTAGACGGTGAAGAACCGCAGGCAACTGATCGCCAGGCCGTGGAGATGGTGGTACGTGTGGCAGATCAGTTCCCCGGCCTTCTTCGTCGCGGCGTACGGCGAGATCGGGAAGTCCACGTTGTCGTCCTCGGAGAAGGGGACCTTGCGGTTGTTGCCGTAGACGCTGGAGCTCGACGCGAACACGAATCTCGGAACGTTTCGTTCCCGGGCCGCTTCCAACAGCGAGACGGTGCCGTTGATGTTCACGTCGGTGTAGAGCGCGGGCTCGGCGATGGACGGCCTGACCCCGGCCCTGGCGGCAAGGTGGACGATCGCATCGGTCCCGGGTTCCACGGCTCGCAGCATTGCGGCTCTGTCGCGAATGTCCGCCTCGACGAGTCGAAAGGCGGGGTGTGAGAGGCAGGCCGCGATGTTGCGGCGTTTGATCGCCGGATCGTAAAACGCATCGAAGCTGTCCACGCCCACGACGGTCCAGCCGTCTTTGAGAAGTCGTTCGGTCAGATGCGATCCGATGAATCCCGCGGCTCCGGTTACGATTGCGTTCATGCGCTCTGCCTACATGTTCTGGGCCAGTTGCTTGATGTATCGCCGCAGGTCGTCGGCCATGTCGTCCCGCTTGAGGGCGAACTCGATGTTCGTTCGGATGAAGCCTTCCTTGTTGCCGATGTCGCAGCGCCGGCCCTGGAGTCTGAGGCCGTACACCGGCCGGTTCTTGACGAGCGAGCGGAGCGGCTCGGTCAGGTCGATTTCGCCGTTTCTGCCCGGCGGCACCATTGCGATGTAGTCCATGATGTCCGGCGTCAGCAGGTACCGGCTGGCGATGGCCAGACGCGAGGGCGCCTTTTCCGGCCGGGGCTTTTCCACGAGGTCGCGAATGCGGTAGACGCCGGGCTCAATCTCCTCGCCGTCGACGATTCCGTAAAGGCTCACCTTTTTGGGTTCGACCTCTTCGAGCAGAATGACCGGCTCCTGGAACCGTTCGTAGAGTTCGACCAGTTGCAGCGCCGCGGGTTTGACGGCGTCCACGACCGTATCGCCCAGCAGGATCGCGAACGGCTCGTTGTGGATGTGATGGCGGGCGCAGTAGACCGCGTCGCCCAGGCCTCGCATCTCCTTCTGCCAAACGAAGTGGATATCGGCCAGTTCCGAGATCCGCCGCATGGCTTCCAGCTCCGCGGTCTTGCCCTGCGATTCGAGCTGTCGTTCGAGCTGGAAACTGCGGTCGAAGTGCTCTTCGATGGCTCGCTTGCCTTTGCCGATGATCATGAGCACATCGGTGATGCCGGCTCGGACGGCCTCCTCGACGACGTACTGAATGACCGGCGTATCGACGATGGGCAGCATCTCCTTGGGCTGTGATTTGGTCGCGGGCAGGAAGCGGGTTCCGAATCCCGCCGCGGGAATGACGGCCTTGCGAATCATATCTTGGCGGTTCCTAGTCCGGGGACGATCTTGGGCTTGATGACTTTGATGCTGAGTTTCTGAAGCGTCTTCTTCAGATTGGTGAACATCCGTTCGTCCGCGTACGTGCCGACGATGGCGCCGCCGGAGCCGGTGAACTTGGCGCTGGCGCCGACCGAGCGCGCCGCCTGGACCATCCGAATGTTCTCCTCGGCGATCTGGTAGATCTCGCACCGCTTGTCGAAGTTGGCGTTGAGCATCTCGGGGATCGCGTCAAGCTCCCTGTGGAGGAGGCACTTCTTGACCTTCTCGGCTAGGTTCGCCCAGAATCTCATCGCGTTGACGACCTTGGGCTCGCCCTGTTCGAACCGGTGGCGGATGTTGTTGTGAAACTTCTCGGTCGGCTCGCTCAGGTCGTCGCGGTAGGCGACGTACAGCTTGGGCAGCAGGGAGGGGTCCATCGGCTCGTAGTTGCCGTAGCCCTGCTTCTGCATGATCTCTTTGGCGAAATCCATGTAGACCAGGCCTTCATAGGCCTGGATGACGCGATCCTGGAGGCCTGCCGGGATGTGCAGTTCCTGCGCCTCGGCGGCCAGGACGAGATTGGCCTGGACGTACCGGGGAAAGCTCACGCCGTAGAAGGCCATCAGAGCCCGCAGGCAGGCGGTGATGATCGCGCTGGAGCCGGCCAGGCCTACGCCGTGGGGGATGTTCGAGCTGTAGCGGATGGAGAAGTTCTTGTCGTGCAGGTCGATCTGGTGTTCCTGACAGTAGTCGAAGAACCGCTTGACCGTCGCTTTGAGCAGACGGATGCCGCCGTAATAGCCGTGCAGTTGCACGTCCTTGACCAGGGCCTGAATGCTGGTGAAGCAGGAGCGGTCTTTCTCGCTGGGCAGGATTTCGAGCTCCGGCGTCTCGTACAGGACCACCTCGGCGTGGAAGTTGCTGAACGTGAACGAGATGGTCTTGCCGAAATACCCATCCGAGGGATTGCCCACGAGTCCGGCTCGCGGATATGCCTGGGTCCGAATAATCACGTCGTTTCCCCGTTCAAAAGCGGTTGAACTCCCTCTTGCACCCATGCCGCAAAGCCCGGGCGGCCGGGATCAGGACTGCTGCTCCGGCGGTTTCTCGACGGGCTCGATCATGTCGATATCGATCTCGACGCTGGCGGCCTGGCCCAGCAGGTCGATCTGGAGCACCAGACGGGTGTCGTTCTTGGTCTGGACGACGATCCCCTCGAGACCCAGCAGGGGTCCGGCGATCACGCGGCACCACTGGCCCTTGGCGATGTACTTGTGCGGAATCAGCGGCGCCCCGGCTCGCAGGGCCTGCTCGAACCGCACCAATTCATCGACCAGACTGGCCTGGTCCTTCACCTCGATCAGGTTGGCGACGCGGTTGGTCTTGAGCAGCTCGATCCGTCCGTTCTCGTTGCCGCAGAAGAACAGGTACCCGGTGAACAGGGGCAGCAGCGACTTGATCGTCCTGTGGCTCTGGTGGCGTACCTTCCAGGTCATCGGCAGGAAATAGCTGACATTCCTGGCCATTAGGTCATGAGCCAGAGCCTTCTCGTTCCTGCTCTTGGTATGGGCGACCCACCACTGGCCCTCGAATTGGCGGAGCGATCCCGTCTCGGGCCACACCAACGGAGGGTTGTCTTCAATCCTCAGCACACGCGTACTCCCAAACTGAGCTGCCAGGGGCTCGCAGAGGGGCAAGAGCCCCTGGCAGCCGCAGATTCTTAAACCAGCAGCTCCATTCAGCCGATTTTATACGACCGGGGCTCAGTGTAGTCGCCTCGGGGTGGATTGTCAAAGCAAATGGGATCTCGCCATCCGGATTGGGCAGGTCCCCAAGCAGGGCGTTCAAGGCGGGAATATGAAAAACACACGCATGGGCGAGGTTCGTCTTACGAACGCCGCCGCCGGCCATCGGGTGGTCGTGTTGTTCACCTGCATCGGAAGGCGAGTGTCGCTTTTACGCGCCTTCCAGAAAGCAGCCGCGGAGTTGCGCCTCCCAGTTCGTTTCTGCGGAACGGACGTCACCAGGCTCAGTCCGGCGTTTCAACTGTGCGACGAGTCTCTGCTGGTCTCACGGACGACGCAGCCCGAGTACATCGATCAGCTCCTGGCCATCGTTCGCCGGCTCGGCGTGAGCCTGCTGGTGCCGACGGTCGACCTGGATCTGCGACTGTTGGCCGAGAGCAAACCGCGATTTACGGAGTTGGGGTGTCGAGTTCTCGTGTCGGATCCCGACGTGATCGACGCATGCCAGGACAAGCGACGGACGTTTGAATTCCTGACGCACAACGGATTCGACAGTCCGGCGACGATGAGCGTGCGGGCCGCCCTGGCCGCCGATCGGCGGGGCGAACTCAAGTGGCCGTGCTTCCTGAAACGTTGGGATGGCTACGCCGGCCTGGACAACGCCGTGGCGCACGATCGCAGCGAGCTGCGGTTCTTCGCCAGGCGAATTCCCAATCCGATTTGCCAGGAGTATGTCGAGGGCGAGGAGTACACGTGCGACGTCTACGTGGATTTCGAAACGCGAGTCCGCTGCGTGGTTCCTCGTCTGCGGATCGAGGTCCGCTCCGGCGAAGTCAGCAAGAGCCGGGTGGTGAAGGACTCGCGGATCATGGCCCAGGCAAGACGTGTCGTCGAACTGCTCGGCGCCGGTCCCGGCGTCATCACGGTCCAGTTGTTCCGGACGAAGGACGGAAGACTGCGGTTCAACGAGATCAACCCCCGTTTCGGCGGGGGGGCTCCCTTGTCCATCCAGGCGGGCGCGGACTTTCCGAAGTGGATCCTCCAGGAATTGAGGGGCAAAGAGCCCCAGATCGCTCCTGGCGGTTTTACCAACGGCCTCACGATGCTCCGGTACGACGACGAGGTCTGGGTTCAGGATGCGGCACTGAAGGGGCGAAAGGGAAAAGTCTGAAGTGGGATGCCAGCCAAGCTCGCGTTCGAAGCCTCTGACCTTGTACTTCAGACTCCGAACCTCCAACTTCCTCAGATCGTCACGACCAGATACTCCGTGTCGCGGTCGAATCGCATCGCTCCCTCGAACGCCGCCGGGATGATCAGATTATCGCCGGCCGCGAAGTCGACCGGGTCGGCCTGCCTGGACAGGATCGTGCCGCCTCCGGTCAGGACGACCAGCACCCGCATGACGCCGCGGGAGAGGAAGAGTTCGCCCCCTTCGACCCGGTGTCCCTTGTCCACCTTGAAGTAGTCGCAGTCGACCAATCGGCCCACCTTCGCGACGGGAAGCCTGTCCGGCGTGACGTCGAAGTGGATGCTCTCCAACGCCTCTTCGATGTGGAGTTGTCTGGGTTTTCCCGACTCGGCCGTGCGGTTCCAGTCGAAGACGCGGTAGGTCGTGTCCGACGGTGTCTGGACCTCCGCGACGAGCAGGCCGGTTCCGATCGCATGGGCCGTCCCGGCGGGGATGAAGTGACATTCGCCCGCCGACACCGGAACCACCGCCAGCAGGTCCGCGACGGTTCCGTCGTGGAGCGCCTTGGCGAAACGGTCTTTCGTGACCGGTTCCTTGAAGCCCTTGTAGATGACTGCCCCCGGCTGCGCCTGGATGACGTACCAGCACTCGGTCTTCATGTCGCCCCGGCCCATCCGTCGGCACGTTTCGGCGTCCGGATGCACCTGCACGCTGAGCACCTGCTGGGCGTCGAGGAACTTGATCAGCAGGGGAAACGGCTCCGGAACGTTCTCGACCCCGGCGATGGCCTCCGGATACTGGCGGACAGCCGAACCGAGCGTCTGGCCCTGCAATGGGCCGTTGCCGATTGTGGATTTGCCTTCGGGCAAATCGGCGATCTCCCAACTCTCCCCGATCTTCTCGCCGGCCGGCAGGTTCTTGCCGAACGCTTCCTGGAGGGTGCGACCGCCCCAGATCCGGGACTTGAACACAGGCACCGATTTCAACGGGTAGATTTCCATGCCCGCGATTCTACCCGCAATGCGCCATTGCGTCCATGCCCGATCTCCCGGGGCAGGGACTGTCATGTCGTTTCCCGTTCGCACGGGACGAGTCCGTCGCGACGGCCGGACGATGAGCGGCGGGAGACGAGCGTCTTGCCTCGTTCGTCCTACTTCTTCAGATAAGCCTGGATTCCATCGGCGATGGCCTGGGCCAGGCGGTCGCGGAATCGATCATCGGCCAGGCGGGCGGCATCCTGGGGATTCGAGAGGTAGCCCAGCTCGATCAACACCGCGGGGCCCTTGCTCTTCATGAGGACGCGGTAGTCCTCTTCACGGATGCCGCGGTTGTTCATGCCGGTCTTCTCGATGGCCTGGTTGATTGCATGGGCGGCCCGGTACGACTGCGCGGAGGCGCCGGCGGCCACGTAGATCGTGAAGCCCTGGGCGCTGCTGCTGGGCGCCGAGTCTGCGTGGATGCTCACGAACAGGGCGGCCTTGCGACGGTTGCCGATCTCGGCCCGTTCTTCGAGTTCGATGAATTTGTCCTGCCAGCGGGTCATGACGACGGCCACCCCTCGCTGCTCCAGCAGGGTGGCGACCTTGGCGGCCACCCTCAGATTGATGTCCTTTTCCTTCAGGCCGGTCGGGCTGATGGTGCCGGGATCGTGCGCGCCGTGCCCGGCGTCGATGACCACCGCGCCCTTGGGACCGGGAGTCGTCGGTTGTTCCGGAACCCCCGTGCGGAGGAACGGGCGGATCTGGTCGGGCAGTGTGGCCGGTACGCGAACGACGCCGTGATCGATGGTGACGCTGCCCACTGAGCCCATGGGCTTGCCGTTGACGAAGAACCGGCCGTCGGTGTGCGTGAAGACGATCACGGTATTGGCCGCGTTCTTCATGACGACGAAGGTTGGGTCCCGCTGCTCGATCCGCAGGCCCAATCGCAGGGCCAGCTGCTCGATGGTGATGGTGTCCTCGCCGACCACCACCCCGGGGGTCTTGTGTCCAGGGCCCTGGCAGCCGGCGATGGCCAGCGTCAGGGACGCCAATACGACGAATATATGCGTTCTTGTAGTCATACAGGGGCTTTTATCGGAGATTGGGCCGCCGTGGGTACACATTTCGCCAAGGAATTTCTGCGGACCGGGAAAAAAAGTGGCGCGAACCACGCCCCAACAGGGGGCCGGCGAGACCGGAGAACTCGGGCCCAAGCAAGCAGTGAGACATTCTTGCTCCAGCTATTCGCCCGATTGCGTTCGCCAACTGGCCGCCAGGCGGGCGAAGTCGACCATGTTCACTGCGCCGTCACGGTCCGTATCGGCCCGTTCCCAGTAGTCGTTGTCTCGCGAGCTCCCTGGGCGGAGCCAACAACGGCTCAACCTGGCCAGGTCCGCCGGGCCCACGGTGCCGTCCGCCACCAAGTCCCCCGGGAGGGGCGCGACGTTGAAAACGATCGTGATCGGCTCGGACGGCTCGTATTGGTCGCCGTCGTCGAGGTCGTCGAAGACCCGGAAGGTGATCCATCGCAGGGTCGTCCCGCTGGTCGCCTGGTAGGACATGTGGATGTGCGAATCGCCCCGCAGGCGGTGGATTTCGCTGTGGTCGAAGCTCTGGCCGGCCGCGTCGAGGGTGAACTGGGGGTAGTCCTTATGTACCGCCCGAAGCCCGGGCGAGAGGTCGACGCATTCGATCATGAACCGGTAGTCGACCTCGGGCTCGCCAGCCGGGGCGAAATTGGGTTCGTATGTCATGCCGGCGCCGGGATCGACGGCCTGGAACAGGTCGAAGCCGGGCTCGCCGATGCGGTACCGGTAGCTGG
The DNA here is from genome assembly GCA_012517265.1 of Planctomycetota bacterium. Classification (GTDB taxonomy): domain Bacteria; phylum Planctomycetota; class Phycisphaerae; order Sedimentisphaerales; family Anaerobacaceae; genus PLanc-01. The sequence continues at coordinate 8,720 of JAAYVJ010000536.1, forward strand.
CGAAGATGCTCTCCTGAAGAGGGTAGAACCAGTCGCTGTAGGCTGTCTGGCCTGTGTTGCGGTACTTCTGGCGGCAGTCGAGGAAGAGGGTTCGGTCGTCAGCGGTGCCTTCGATCCCGTCGCGATTGCAGCCAACGAGGAAGTGGTCGAGGGGGCAATCGGCGTGAACGAGCAAGTCGCAAGCCAGCGAGATGCCAACGGCGAAGACAAGAACAGGTTTCATGGGTATTCCTTTCTCATCGATCCGGCCGCCCGTCGTGAATGGGCGATGCATGCGTGGCCCCACTACGGGTTCTCCGGCCATTTCGGGGCCGTCTCGGGATACCAGTTGCAGATGCCGGGGTATTCGTACGTCTGCTCGAACTTGAGTCCCTCGACGTGGCCGTCCGCAAAGAGGTAGTGCGAGACCCCCTGGTGGCGGTCCCATGCGACGTACTGCTTGGCATAGTCCACGGAGCCCTCCCATGTCTCGGGGTGGATGTGGTCGGCCAGGCGGAAGCTGTCGGTGTCCGGGGCCTCGCTGATCCAGATGCACGACATGGGCCGACGGATCGAATTGACGCAGTTGTAGCGGTTCGGCCCGACGCCGTAGCGGTAGTGGATCGGGTCCAGCAGGCCGTTGATTGCGAAGCTCGAATACCGCGCGTTCTTCTGCTGGTTCAAGGGCTTGCTCCAATCCACGAACTCCTTGTCTTTGTCGCTGGCGCAGCGGAACAGCAGCTTCTCTTTCGTGTAGCGGGTCAGGACCCGCAGCCAATGCTCGTTCGGGTCGCGGATGTGGCACGAACTGGGCGGCAGGCGGTATCCCGAATCCGGCAGGTACGTCTGCAACGCGATGCCGATCTGACGCAGGTTGCTCTGGCAGGCGATCTTCTGCGCCTGCTTGCGGGCCCGGTTCAGCGAGGGCATCAGCACCGCCATCAGGACGGCGATGATCGAAATGACCACCAGCAGCTCGATCAGCGTGAACGCCTGGCTGGGACGGCGATAACGCCCTCCGGGGCGTCCAGGGACGCCCCGGAGGTTTCTCCGCCACCGCTCCAATTGGCATGAACCCCTTCTCATGGGGAGTTTCTCGGGCACGGGTCACTCCTCCTGGTGTTCTTCGTGTTTGTGTCCCTCGTGGTCCTGGCCGCTGTAGATGCCGGACCGGGCCCAGTTCTCGAAGATGATCCTGAAGTCTTCGATGTCCACGATCCCGTCGTTGTTCAGGTCGCCCGGGATGGGCTGGACGACCGTCTTGGCGAAGCGGATCGTGACGTCGGCGGATCGCTGGTACAGGCCGCCGGCGTCGTGGGCCGAGAGGACGACGTAGACTTCGTTGTCCGCCTCGTCGAGCCAGAAGTAGAACCCGGTGTGGGCGTGGATGCCCCAGGCGTTCTCGTCGGCCAGCCATGTTTTGGGAAGGGCGTAGCTGGCGCCGTCGCTCTGAAGGATCGGCGTGTCGTCGGGCAGCAGCATGAGGAAGTCATCTGCGTCGAGGTTGCCGCTGATCCGCTCCCGCCGCAGTTGGATGTTCCATGCGGGGGCGTGATCGGCATCCCCGGCGGCCAGGTTCCACGCTCCCTGCGGGCCGAAGGCGGAACTCCATCCATCGAGGTGTTCGGCGCCTTCGGGATCGCCGTAACCCTTCTCCCTGCTGTAGAGGAAATTGCAGGTGTACAGTTCCTTGTTGGGATCGCCCGGTTTGACGATATGCTCCCCTTCCTCCAGGACGGGTGAAAGGACCAGAAACGTGTTGCCGTTGCCGTGCTCCCAGTTGGGCCAGCCGGGCGTCGCGGCCATGTGCGTCGGCGGCATTGAGAACAGCCAGAGTTTGCTGTCGTCGGTCGGGTCTGAATCGACGGAGCCCTCATCGGGCCCAGTCCAGTCGGCCGGCCGCCAGGTGGGATTGACGCCGACATGGAGGTGGGCAACGGCGTCGCCGTGTCCATGCGAATGATTCTGTTGTGCCTGTGCTGCCGGGGAGGTCGCCGCCGCCAGCATCAAAGCCGCAACAGCGGAAGGAAGCGATATCTTCATCACGTTGTCTCCTTATGAACCTGCTTGGGATGTGGATGAGTCTTGAAAAGGGATTGGGCACCGGTTCAACCCTGCGCGGTGGAGCGATCCGCGCGCAGAGACGTCCCGGCGTGACAAGTCTCTAGACAGACTGAGCCGAGTGGAAGCAGGGGGGGCCGCGGGGCGGGGAGACTCCGGTGCTGTGATGCTGAATGTGTTCAACGGGGACCGGTGCGTCTTCGCAGATGGCGGGGACGAGCCGGACCAGTTCCGTGGCGGGCGCCGGCAGGGCCTTCTTGGAGGCGGCCAGGAGCTGCTGGCAAACCACGCAATCGTGAGAGTCGTGGTGACCGTGTTGGTCCGTGCTCAGGAGGTGGATGGTCAGGAGCAACCCGCTCGTCATGGCGACCAGGGCCGCGCATGCTGAGATCAGCAGGGCGGTCCGGATCGAGTCGGCAAGTTGTCTTGAGCCTGTCCACATGGCTTGCTTCTCTCCGCTGCGTTAGGCGCAGGCCGGACACAATCCCTCCAGTCGCACCTGTTGACGACTGATGACATACCCCTTCTGAGGGATCTTCGCCAGGGGCAGCGAGATGTCCGTCATGCAGCGGGTTACGCCGCAGTTCGTGCACGTGAAGTGCGGATGGCACTGTTTCTCCGAGCAGTGGTCGGCCAATTCGAAGTGCCAGGCGCGGTTCTGCAGGAACGCCCGGTGGACCAGTCCGGCTTCAGCCAGCGAGTCCAGAGTTCGGTACACGGTGACCTTGTTGAGCTTGTGGCTTTCCCATCCCGCGATCTGGTCCTGTCGCAATGGGCCGTTGGCCTCCAGGAGCACGCGGAGGATCGCGACGCGGGCTTCCGTGCAGTAGAGCTTGGTCTCTCTAAGCATGTGACGGGCTTGCTCGTCGAGTCGTTCGCTCATGAGACCTCCTTCTTCACGGCACGGTCCTGGTGACAGTGGCACCCGCAGTGCACGTGGGGCGATCTGACGAAGAACATCGGAAAGACGATGTCGCTGAAACAGCAGGGCAGCCACACGGCGATGAACAGGACGACGAAAGCCCCCAGAAGCAACGTGGGCGTCATCTCGCGATGCGTGTTCATCAGGATGTGGAACGAGGATGCCCAGGTGCTGATCAGGATGTGCCCGGCGTGTGGGAACTTCGTCCGCGGCCAGAACCAGGCGATGACGATACCCAGGATCGCCGCCGGGTTGACGAGGTACCAATCCTCGATAAAGCCCAGGTGTATGTGCGGCTTGCCTCCGTGTTCGTGGGCCTCATGGTCATGATCGACAGATTCGGCTTCGTGGCCGTGATCCGCCTCCGTGGACGCTTGGCCGCCGTGCTTGTGCAGGCTGGCATGAGTCGGAACAGCGACGCCCAGGAAACTCTCCCCCAGGTAGGGCAGAACCGAGTCGCTCAGCGTGGCGACCCCGACGGCCCCTGCATACCCGACGAGCAGGACCGTCAGGAAACCCCGCTTGCTTTCGTGCAGCCGGAACAGAGACGCTGTGACGATGGCCGAGAGCACAACGTGGGCTGGGTGGAATACCTGAAACAGCCGCTGGCTCACCTGTGGTGAGGCGTTCTTGAACAGCAGCATAGCCAGGATGCCGGTCGCAGCTCCGGCCATGGTGAAGGGGGCGTGGGCACGCAGTTCCGTCAGGATGGCACTCAGTCTTTGCTGCATCTTCCGCCTATTCCATGAATGGACGATTCATCTCTCAACGACCAGCGACATTCTAACTCCATACGTCAGAATATGCAACTGAGTTGCATATTTTTTTCCAAGGCCGCCATTTTGTACAGTTTGTATGGAGCCGGGGCAACCCGGTGAATGAAGTAGGCCCCCCGTGAGGCGAATCTGGGTCCGAG
>JAAYVJ010000537.1 GCA_012517265.1 Planctomycetota bacterium
CGTGTAGCCCGACGTGTAGCGGCTGTGCGTGTAGAACACGTCGCGATAGCCCGGCACATGGTCGTTGGCATACTCAATGCGAAGGTCGGTCCGGCCGGTCTTCAGAATGTCGTTGAACTGAACCCCCAGCAGTTCGCCCCACTTGCTGGGCAACCAGCCGGCCTCGTCCTCTCCCGCCGCGTCCACGTAGAAGCGAACGGACCGCAGCGGAGCGCTCTTCCACAGGGGGACGAGCAATGAAGCGTCAACCCCCGCCAGCTGATTGTTCTCGTCCCGTTCGGTCAGCGACAGGAACATCTTGCCATAGTCGAAGAGATCCACCCGCGGCATCCCTCGTCCTCCGAACATGACGACTCTCGATGCGCCCAGGTCGACCAGGGGATGCGGCTTGATGCTGACTCGCACACCCGAGAGCTTGGCGTCAGGAAAATCCCGGTCATTCTCCAACTGCGCCAGGAACCATTCGCCGCGGACGGGACCCAAGGCGTGGAAGATCCAGGGGAGTTGAAGGGGCTGGGGGTTCGTCAGCTTGAGCATGGTGAAGGGCTGCACGTTGTCGCTCATGAGCATCGAGCCGTGGCGGCCCGGCCCCCACCAGAGGGAGTCTTTGCCCGCCTGGATCTCGACGTCGCCGATCATGACCTTGCCGTAACCTTCGATCAGGTCGACGTCGCCGTCGGTCTGCGCCGAATCGAGGTACTCCGGATGCAGGTAAAAGGCGAAACGGTCGAAGACCGTTCCGCGGGTTGCGAAGCCGGCGCGGTAATTTGATCCTTTCCGGAACAGGTCGCCGCGGGTGTTCTCGATGTCCGGCGTGCGGTCGGCGCGGAGATACCCGACATAGGGGTCTTCCAGCGGTTTGACGAACGACTCGCTGTGCCAGCCCTCGATCAGTCCGATAAGGATCAGCTCGCCGCGGTATTCGTCTTTGAGTTGGTCCACGATGGATTGAAGGATAGCGGGGGCATCATTCATTCGTTCCAGCGTCAACATCGCCTGCCCGACGTGCCGGGCCATCTCGACGCGGGACATCGGCCGGATCGTGAGCATCGCGCTGTCGATCAGGCCGTAGCTGGCGAGCTTGTCCACCGCGTCATAGCTCCAGTGTTCCAGGGGGACGTTCGTGGAGACGAGGGCAGAGGATGGCCGGGCCGCAAGAGCGACGATCGTGACAAATAGCGCAATCCGTTGCATAATCCATTTCATGATATGATCAGGGCAATCCGAACCGTTGGGCACAGCCTAGAGCCTCAGGGCCGAAGGGTCAAGAGGTCATCCTCAGAAATGGTGGCGCTGCTCTTATCAGACCAGGAAAATCGCTTGACAGGAAGGCCTGTCGCTCTAAGATGGTCGCTACTTGGTTTCGATGGACGCAGACGATAGTGGCGGCCGAGGTCGGTGTCGTCATGAGGGGATCTGTCGTTTCAATATGCAGTTGGAGGCCTGGGGGCCGGTCGGACCCCTGAGCCGTGTTCTGAAGACACAAAGGAGTGTGCGATGAGAGCCTGCTTACCGTCGTTGGTGTCGGGTTTTCAGGTTATTGCCGTGCTGATTCTGCTGGGGGGAATGGGCGGGCAGTCCGCGACGGCTCAGTCGCTCTTTGATGTTCCAGGGTTTGGCGGTCAGCCGCAAGGCGGTGGGAACAACCTCTCGAACGATCGGTTGACGCAACTGGCCCGCGAGCGGCTGAAGGCCGGCACCCAGGCGGCGGAAATCCCCGAACCGAACGCCGCCCCCGCGCAGACCCCGCCGGTGCGATCTCCGGAGCCGGCGAAACCGTCGAGGATCGAGTTGTTGCTTTCTCGTGATGCATCCCTGGACGTGAATGATGTGGCGATCCGGCTCAAGCAGTTTGGCTACGAGATGTTCGCCGCCCCGGTTTCGACCTTCGCTCCGGTGACCAACGTGCCCGTAGGTCCGGACTACGTGATCGGTCCCGGCGACAGCTTCACCCTGACGCTGTGGGGGCGGGTCGACGCCCAGTACACACTGCAGGTGGATCGCAACGGCCAGATCGTTCTGCCGGAGGTGGGAGCGCTGCGGGTTTGGGGCATGAGATACGGCGAGCTGGAGAACTATCTCCAGCACGAGTTGTCCCGCAAGTTCACCGATTTCAAGATGTCCGTCGCCATGGATCGGCTGCGGACGATCCAGGTGTTCGTCGTGGGCGAGGCCGCCTCGCCGGGGACGTACACCGTCAGTTCGCTTTCGACCGCCATCAACGCGCTGTTCGCGGCGGGGGGGCCGTCGCGGAATGGAACGCTCCGCAAGATTCGCGTCTCCCGAAACGGCCAGGATCCCGTGTCGCTGGACCTGTACGACCTGCTGATGGGCGGCGACAAGAGCAAGGACGTCCGTCTTCAGGACGGCGACACGATCTTCATTCCTCTGGTCGGGCCGGTGGTCGGCGTCGCGGGCAACGTCAAGAGGCCGGCGATCTATGAGATGGCCGAGCCGATGACGTTGAAGCAGGTGCTGGACCTGGCCGGCGGCGTTGCGTTCTCGGGATGGCTCCAGCGCGTTCAGGTCGAGCGGGTGTCCAACCACGAGCGGCGAATCGTCGTGGACTTCGACATCTCACGGTCCGGCGCCGCGGGGCAGTCGTCTCCCGCGGAAACGACGATCCTGCAGGACGGCGACATCGTGAAGGTGCTGCCGGTGCCCGCCCGTGAAGAACGGACGATTCGCCTGAAGGGGCACTTCGTGCGGCCGGGCAAGTGCGAGTGGAAGCCCGGCATGCGGCTCAGCGGTGTGCTGACCTCCTACGATGTTCTGCTGCCTCAGCCGAACGCCGAGTACGGCCAGATCGAGCGCCTGGTTCCTCCGGATTCGCATCCCGTTGTGATTCCCTTCAATCCGGGACAACTCCTGGCCGGCGACAAGTCCCAGGATCTGGAGCTCTCGCAATATGACACGGTTCGCATTTTTCGCTGGGATGAACGAGCGTCGCAGAGAGTGACGATCTCCGGCCAGGTCTTCGATCCGAACACCTACCGCCTGATTCCCGAGATGCGAGTGACCGACCTGATCGACGCCGCGGGCGGGCTCCAGAAGAACGCGTATCTTCGCAAGGCCGAGATCACCCGGCGGCACATCAGTCAGGAAGGGATGGCCACCGAGAAGATCGACATCGATCTGGAGAAGGCCCTGGCGGGCGATTCCGAGCAGAACCTGCTGCTGCGGGACTACGACCACGTCGTGATTCGGCCGATTCCGGATCTGTTGTTCGGTGTCAACGCCGAGATCCTCGGCGAAGTGCGTTTCCCGGGCAAGTATCCCATCCGCAAGGGCGAGACGCTCAGTTCTCTGATCGAACGGGCGGGAGGATACACCGACGAGGCGTATCTCAAAGGCGCCGTCTTCACGCGGGAGAGCGCGAAAATCGTCCAGCGTCGCCGACTGGATGAGCTGATCCGCCAGATCGAGGAGTCCATGCTGTCGAGCGCCCAGGAACAAATGAACGCGTCTTTGGACGCGGACACCGCCAAGACCGAGCAGGCGGCCCTCGACACCAAGAAGGCTCTTCTGACTAAGCTCCGCTCTGCGGAGATCACCGGACGCGTCGTGGTGAATCTGACCGCCCGGGAGGAATTCAAGGGGTCCAAGTACGATCTGGAACTGGAGGCCGGAGACACCTTGGTGATTCCTCCGATCCCTGGCGTGGTGCATGTCGTCGGCGAAGTGTTCAATCCGACCTCGCTGCTGTACGAAGAGGACGGCACGGTCAGTTACTATCTCGGACGCGTCGGCGGCATGACCAAAGAGGCGGACAAGAGGCAGGTCAGCGTGATCAAGGCCGACGGCACGGTCCTGAGCATGCAGCAGGGCAATCGGGGCAAATTGTTGTTCTGGGATTCACAAAGCAATTCATGGCTCTTCGGCGGCTTCATGAGCCACCGCATGGAGCCCGGGGACACCGTCGTGGTGCCGCGAAAGATCGACAAGTACATGAACCTCCGGTTGACGAAGGACATCACGCAGATCGTTTTCCAGATCGCCGTCGCCGCCGGCGTTGTGTTTGC
>JAAYVJ010000538.1 GCA_012517265.1 Planctomycetota bacterium
CCGGCCGATCACGACCAGCTTGCGGTCGGGCGTGTCCGGCCGCCATCGCCGGTACAGGTCGTAGCTGAACAGCGTGGCGATCGAGTTCAGGGCGCCGGAGACCGTGCTCATCAACGCCGCCAGCAGGGCCGCGGCCATGAGTCCCGTCAGGCCGGGCGGGAGCAGATGCGTGATCATGAAGGCGTAGACGTCCTTGGAGTCCGCCAGGGGAGGCAGCTTCCCCTGTTTGATCAGGGCCAGCGCGATCGTTCCCGGCAAGAAGAAGATGAACACCGGGAGGATCTTGATGAACCCGGCGAACAAAGGGCCGACTCTCGCGTGGTTCTCGTCTTTGGCTCCGAGCACGCGCTGCACGATCGTCTGGTCCGCGCACCAGTACCACAATCCGATGACCGGGTAGCCGAGGAAGACCGAGTACCACGGCAGATTCGCCGCGTCGCCTTTGGGACGCAGGACCGTCAGCTTCACCGGATCGACGTTGGCCGCGATGCCCGACCAGCCGCCGGCCTTGACGTAGGCGACCAGAGTGATGGTGATCGCGCCGGCCAGGAGGATGATCGTCTGGAGCGACTCCGTCAGCACGACGGCCAGGAGTCCGCCGACGATGGTGTACAGGCCCGTGAGAATGGCGGCTGCAACGATGCTGTACAGGATCGGGATGCCGAAGAGACCCTCCAGGACCAGGGCCCCGGTGTAGAGCGTAAAGCCGATGTGGACGACGATGGCCGAAAGGATCGAGACCCCGGCCAGCCAGTCCCGGGCGCCCCGGCTGTACCGCTGCTCCAGGAAGTCCGGGAGCGTCGCGACCTTCGAGCGGAAGTAGAAGGGCGCGAAGAACAGCGACAGCGTGATCAGCAGAAACGGAGCCATCCACTCGAAGTTGCCGTGGGCCAGGCCGTTCATGTAGCCTTCCTGCGCCTGGCTGACCAGATGGATCGTCGAGATGTTCGTCGAGAACAAGGCCAGGCCGATGACGGGCCAGGTCAGCGTCCCGCCGGCCAGGAAGTAGCTGCGGTCCACGTCTCCTTTGCGCCGGCGAAGGCCCACCCAGCAGCCCAGTCCCACGATCACGACGAGGTAAAGAACGATCACGGCCAAATCGAGCGACCCGATGGCCATCCTGCCCGCCGCGAGCACGCCTTCCGTCATATCCGACGCCCCTTCAATGCCCTGGAGACGCCCCCATGCCAGTCGCCGGTGAGTATACGCTCTCGACGGGGAAATGCAATCCTTTGGGACGCAGGCATCGAGGCCATGAAGGGGAAGGACCTTATTGACCTGATTGACTTCATTGACAATGAGGTCAATCGCGTCAATGAGGTCAGTAAGGTCCCAAAGGAAGATCTCTCGCCGGCCGAGGCAAGAGCCCAGGTTTCCTACAGTTGCGTGACTTCAGAGAGGCCTTCGATCTGCCTTTCGGTGATCTGGCGGATCCGGGTCTCCAGTTCGTTCTGGAGGACTTGCGTCTCGCGTTGCAGCGTCTCCTTCAGGCGGTTCTGGAAATCGCCCCGCATTTTGGCGATCCGCGAGGGCAGCAGGACATTCTTGACGATCCACGCCGGGGCGTTCCAGGTGTCGGCCAGTTCCTTGGCTTTCGCCATGCCGTAGCGGACGGCCAGGAACGTCACCACGGCGCCGATCACCGCGCCGGCGATCCAGCCGACCGGACCGCTCGCCAGGAGGGCCAGCCCGCCTCCGCCGCTGACGGAAGCCGCCACCGTCGCCGCCAGGGCCACGACGAACCAGCCGACGGTGTCCATGATGCCGCCGTAGAGGTCCGGCGTGTCCGGCTGGACGAACGCCTCGCTAACCGCGGTCTGACGGGTCTCGTCGATGGGTCGCTCGCCGACGCTCAGGCCGTAGGATTCGAACCAGTCCCGCAACATCTCGTTGAGCTCGCCCGGCAGGCCACGGCGGAGCGTCTGCATCCTCTTCTCGATGATCGTCTGGAATCGGCTCTCGTTGGCTTTCACCTGGGCAGCGATGGACTCCCTCAGGATCTTGACGGATCCGCCTTTCTCGCGGAATTCCTCGACGATCGGACGGATCGTCCTGTCAAACAGCTCGGTGGTCACATCGGCCGCGACGCCGGAGACGTAGTTGGCCGTCACCCGCTCGACGAGAGGTCGGACTCGGTCCCGGCAGAATTGGGGCAGATCGCGCCGGAGCTTCTCGCGGGTCTCGTCGAAGCTGCGTTGCAGGGCCGGCAGGATCGCCAGGCCCTGAGAGATGACCGCGTACGGCCGGTCGCTTCGCATCAGGCGGGACCGCTGAATGCCGAGCGTCTCGACGACGACGTCCGGCACGAACGGCCACTGACTGCTTCCCCCGGCCAGAATGACCCGACTGATCTGATCGGTCGCGACGGCTTTCTCCGCCAGCCCGTGCGCCAAGGTGGTCCGGAACCAGTCGATCAGGTCCATCTCCTGCTGTCGCTGGAGGATTCGCTGGGCCCGCACGCCCATGCTCTCCATGTTCAGCACGAACGTGGGGCTGGGCAGATAGTGCTTGGCCCGCTCGACAAACCCGGCCCAGTCCATGCCCTTGAGGCAGCCGTAGCGGCCGACGGACTTGTTCACTTTCTCCGTGCGGTCGCGGGCCATCGTCAGCGAGAAGAACTCTTTCACCTCGCGGCACAGATACGAGTGGACATAGTAGGTGTCGCCGGCCTTCTCCATGGTTTTGAGGACGCCGGGGTTCTGTTCCAGGAGCCATTGGAAGAACAGGTCGTCGAAGAGCCGACCGCCCAGCTCCATGTCGCCCCAGGAGTGGCTGACCTGGAGGCTCTGGAGAAACGCGAAGTCGCAGGTGCCGCCGCCGAAGTCGATGACGAGAATGCCCCGCCGGGCCTCTTCCGGCGAGAAATCCTTGTGCCAGAGGTGGTGGAGCAGGGCCCCCTTGGGCTCGTCGAGCAGGCGGACTTCGCCGTAGCCGGCTTCTTTGGCGATCTGCGAGACCCGCGTCTGGAACGGGCCGTGCGCCTCGCTGGGGACGCCCACAATGACGTCGTGCCTGGCCGGGTCCAGCGCGATGTGCTGCCGCTGCGACTGCTCGACCACCGTGCGGAGAAAATCGACCGCGGCCTTGGCCGCCTCGTCGCTGGAGACGATGTCCGGCTTGAACTGCGTGCGGAGCCGGTAGTCTTTGCGTTCCTGGTCCGAGGCCTCGCCGTACTCGTGCAGGGCGGGTTCGCCCACCAGCGGCTCGCGGTGGCCGCGATAGAGGATGGCGGTGGGAAGCCCGTCCCGGCCGGTGCCGAAATCGACCCCGACGGGCGAAATCTGGTCCGGCGGACACTTGCTGAAGTACGTGTTCGTCGTCCCGAAATCGATCGCCAGGATGTTCCGAGCGTCCGTCACCTGTCCCGAACCTTTCTGACCAGGCCTCGCTGCACGATCCGGCCTCCAAAGACCACCGCCGGACGCTCCACCGTCACGCGGTCGCCGTCGGTGATGTGGCCGAAAGTCTCGTATTTACTCTGGAGGTCCGTGCTCCAGATCATGATCTCCTTCTCCTGAGGACCAACCTGGGCGAACGCCGGCTGGCCCTCGATCCCTTCGAAGCCGCTGTTCTTGGCTTCCTGGATCAGCTCGTGGGCCACCACCGGCAACGACGCCGGGGTGGACTGGTGGAGCGAGTAGATGAGTTTGCCGAGTCGCTTGAGGGCCTTGTCTCTGTCGGTCTGCGGCTGCGGCAGGCCCATCCTATTCATGCACAGGACCGCCAGCATGGGGATCGCCCAGTCCACCCACTGCTCGACTGCGGCTCGAACGGCCTTCTCATGCTCGCTGCGCGACGCACCTCGCATGGCTTTGGGCCGTACGAACAGCCAGGGCAGAACTCTCGTGAGCAGGCGGACCCGAGCCGTCCCACACATCAGGAGGACAGCCAGCAACGCGCCGATCGGGCCGCCCAGGGCCAGGCCGAGATCCCGCATGTCGTAGGCCAGCCGCATCAGGGCGCCTCCGAGCATCATGCCGCCGACGGCGCCCGCCGCTCCGGCCAGCCCGAGTGTCATGGGGCGCGTCTGAGCCGTGCCGGCCGGTCCCGGCGTCCGTAACGGCCGGGCGATCGAATCGAAACTCAGCGCGACCAGGGCCACGCCGTCGTCGTCGATCGGGGTGGCCCCATTGACCAGAGCGATGGAGCCGGCCGCGAGCAATTCCTGCTTGAGCACCGCGTAGGCGCGGCCCTCGGCGGCGGTGAAGTCGCCGGCCGCCGGACTGCCGATCAGGTCCAGGGTGGCAAAGTACTCGCGGACTGCGCTATCGACGAGGCTGCGGCGCAGCGACGTCGTCGCGGATTGGACCTTCGCGATGTTCTCTTGCAGTTCGAGCATAGAAACGAAAACGGTGGGCGCCGGCCCACCCCACACGGGCACTATTCTATGGCTCGCCGTCGGAAACGCAACCGCCAAATGGCCCCGGTCGTCGGGGCGAGAGCCCCGGATTGAGGCCCTCACGCAGACAGAGCGTCCCTGCTCGCCTACTGTGGTTGTCGTATGCGGTCTTATAATATTTTCGTCGCAGGTGGCGTTCTGCGGGTTCAGCCTTGACCGGCGCCGTACAGGGACTCCCATCTTCCGATTGACTCGGCCGGCGGGGAGACGGCTTCGAGCATCGCGTCGATCCGGCCGGGCTTGCAGTCGATCGCACGGGCCCGTTCTTCCCGGTCTTCGATGTTGATTCGGCCGCAGACCTGGCAGCCGGCAAAGCCGTTTCCGCTACGTCGATTCGCGGGATGAAGATCAGATGCGTTCGCCCTTGCGCGTCCTTGCGGTGGGCGAGATTCAGCGTGTTTTCCCGGGCCAGGCAAAGCCACGTGACGATCAACGCGTCGAGATGCCAGAGGGCTGCCGCCCGCTCCTCGCCTTGCCCTGCGGTCACGCGGTATGCGGCCATCGGCCAGTCGAGACGCTGGACGCCGGAGCCGCCCAGTTCGGAGACCGCGATCCGTCACTCCTGGTTCTTGACGATGTCGAAAACCTTCACCAACTGCGTGATCTCGAAGACCTTCTGGATCTTGGGGTCGAGGTTGAACAGTTGCAGCGTGCCACCGGCCTCGATGACCCGCTTGTGCACCTTGACCAGCAGACCGAGGAAGGCCGACGACATGAATTTCACCTTGGCGAAGTTCAGTACGAGCCGCTTCTGCTGGTTGTCTCGAATCACCGGAAGCAGCGAGCGCTCGAGCTTTCGGATCTGCTGATCCTCCAGGATGTTCTCCTCTTCGAAGGTCACGATCGTGACATCCGTCCCGTTCTCGACGTTGATTCTCTCTTTCGAATGCATAGCACCACCTCAGGTCGTCATCCGCCGGGCGACCATGCCGACTCCCGCATTCGGCGGGACATCGCACCGGGCCGAGGCCTATTCTATGCGATGGCTCCCGGTTCGCTAGGAAAAAGTGGCAAAAGCGTTCGGTGGCCTCGCGGACCCCAGCCGCGGGGACATCCCCGTCAGTCCCGCTTCGGCTCGCCGGCCAGAACGGCGGTGGCGAACGTCACGAACGAGGAGCATGTCTTTTCCATAGGGACGCAACCATATCCGTACTCGGGTCAAGGCTCAAACCTCCCGGCGTTTCCCTGAAATGCAGGGGGGAATCGGAGCGTCTATACAACGCGGATTCTCTGGGGGTATACTCGACGGATCGGAGCATCCCCTCAGATCAGAAGGAGAAACCGTCATGCTCAAACGACTCTGCCTCTTGTCGGCTCTTTTGTGCTATTCGGTCGCGGCATTCTGCGCTTCGCCCGAGCTGCCCGGCATTCGCGCGGCGGTTCAGGCCGCGATCGACACGCGCGAGGTCTCCGGCGCCGTCACGGTCGTCGCTACGAAAGACAAGGTCCTGCATCTGGAGGCCGACGGGCTGGCCGACATCGCGACGGGAAAGGCGATGCAGACCGATTCGCGATTCTGGATCGCATCGAGGACCAAGCCGGTGACGGCGGTCGCGGTCCTGATGCTCCAGCGGTCGAACTTCCCGAACAGCGACGCCAGCGGCGTTCGCCGGGCATTCCAGCAGGCCGACGACGACGCGCTGGACAAGCCGGCCGGCCCTGACTTCGGACCGAACGTGCTCGTGTTCGATCCTTCCACAACAGACATCCAGGAGCAAATCGACGCGGTGTTCGCCAGGCAGGAACGCAGCCAGTTCGGCTCCGACCGCTATGCGATTCTCTTCAAGCCGGGGGCGTACAACCTGGACGTGCAGGTGGGTTTCTACACGCAGGTGCTCGGACTGGGCCGATCGCCCGATGACGTGGCGATCACCGGCGCGGTCCGATCCAAAGCCAACTGGATGGCGCACCGCAACGCCACGTGCAACTTCTGGCGCGCCGTCGAGAACCTGTCCGTCACGCCGACGCAGGACGACAACATCAATATCTGGGCGGTCTCGCAGGGCGCTGCCATGCGCCGCACGCACATCAAAGGCGATATGAACCTCTGGGACGGCGGCTGGTCCAGCGGCGGCTTTCTCGCCGACAGCAGGATCGACGGCAAGGTGAACTCGGGCTCACAACAGCAGTGGCTCTCGCGGAACGACGAATGGGGCGCGTGGACGGGCGGCTCGTGGAACATGGTCTTCGTCGGAACGGTCAATCCGCCTGCGGGCGCCTGGCCGGCCTCGCCGTATACGGTGATCGACAAGACGCCGGTCATCCGCGAGAAGCCGTTCCTCTTTGTGGACGATGGCGGCAAGTACTTCGTCAGAGTCCCCAGCCTCCGGACCGACGGCTCGCAAGGAGTCACATGGGCCGGAGGAACCACTCCCGGCGTCTCGCTGCCGATCGATGCGTTCCATATCGCCCATCCCGACAGCGACACCGCCGCCAGTCTCAACGCGGCCCTGGATCAGGGCAAGCACCTGCTGTTCACGCCGGGCATCTACCATCTGGACGACAGCGTTCGGGTGGCTCGGCCGGGCACCGTCGTGCTGGGCCTGGGCTATCCGACGCTCGTGCCGGACAAGGGAACGTCGGCCATGGAGATCGCCGACGTCGACGGCGTGAAAGTGGGGGGCATCCTGTTCGAGGCCCCGGCGGTGGGCTCGCCCGTGCAGCTCAAGGTGGGCGAGCCCGGCTGCACCGGCTCTCACGCCTCCGACCCGATCTGTCTCCACGACATTTACTGTCGTGTCGGTGGGGCGTCGGCCGGCATGACGGACTGCATGGTCACGATCCACAGCAACAACGTGGTGGGCGACAACTTCTGGCTCTGGCGGGCCGACCACGGCCGGGACGTGGGCTGGACGGCCAACCGGAACAAGACCGGCCTGATCGTCAACGGCAATGACGTCACCATCTACGGCTTGTTCGTCGAGCACACGCAGGAGTATCAGACGGTCTGGAACGGCAACGGCGGGCGGGTGTACTTCTATCAGTCCGAGATGCCGTACGATCCGCCCAGCCAGGAGGACTGGCGTCACGGCCAGGTGAACGGATTCGCCTCGTACAAGGTCGCCGACGGCGTGACGACCCACGAAGCCTGGGGGCTCGGCGTCTACTGCGTGTTCTATAAGGCCCCGGTCCTGGCGGAAAACGCGATCGAGACGCCGACGGCGCCGGGCGTCAAGATGCGCCACATGGTCACGATTCGCCTGGGCGGGCAGCCCGGCAGCGGGATCAGCCATGTCATCAACGGAACCGGAGAGCCGGTAATCACGAAACAGAAAACGATCGTCGATTGAACGCCGCGGTGCAACGTCCCCATTCTACTCAGGAAGAACAGACAATTTGTGAGGAGCGGAGCGATCATCATTGCAGCGGACATGCTGGCAATCAGCACGGTGGCTCCGGCGCAGAACGAGCATTCGCCGACGACTGGAAGTTCCTCGTGGACGAGCTGAAGGCGGCCAGCAGCGGAGCGGCCGTTCCACAGTAGACCCGGTGAATGAACGGCCATCGCTCCTCCTTGACGCACTGCTCCTGGCTGACCGCGAGTCTATAACGGTCTCTGCGGCCCTCTTTCTCGTATTGAAGGTGCCCCGGCGGGATCACCTCCCGGCGGATTCGGCCAACGCCGCGATGATGCTGACGCCGTTGAACATGGCGTGCATGAAGATCGGGCGGAGGAGCGAGCCGCTCTTCTCGTAGCAGTAACCCAGGCCCAGGGCCAGCACAAACAGGGCCGGCCAGTGCTCGGCGTTCTGATGGATGAACGCGAACAGAACCGACGCGATCCCGATGGCAGGCCAGGGTCTGACCAGGTGGGATCGGATCATCGTCTGGAACAGGCCGCGAAAGAGCATCTCTTCGATGACCGGCGCGACCCCTACGGCCACCACCACCATGAGCACCTGCAGGGGCATCGAGCTGGACTGCGTGATGACTTGCAGAGCCTCGTGCTGGGGGACCTCAAAGTTCTCATTCCAGGCCTTCATGATCAGGACGGTCAGGCTCATCGCCGCCATGACCAGAGGCCAGACGCCCAGGAGCGTCAAGAAAGCGTGCGCCAGGTCCCGGGGGATGGTCCCAACCCGAAGGCCGAACCCCTTGAGCCCCCTGGCGAAGCACACTCGGGCCACAGCCAGAACCAGACCGGCGACCGCCAGGGAACCCAGGGCGCCCACGGCGTTGATCAGAAAGGAGGAATCCGATTCTCCCAGCCGGGGGGCCACCTGTGCGGCCAGAAGGCCGAAAGTCCACTCCGTCAGCAGCCAGACGAAAAACACCGCGAACGGGAGCAGAACCCCCATGCTGTTCCGCCGGGGCCGGGATTGGGCCAGGGAGGTCCGGCCCAGGGAGGTGCTCAGGAGCCACCAGGCGAACACCGCGACGCCCGCGGCCACCGGGATCAGGTCCGCCCAGGAGGCCGGCGCAACTTGTTGTTCAACTCCGTTCGACACAGTTCACGATTTACATTTGTGATTGCCGATGTACTATGGTAGCTCGGAAACAGGAGGCCGCAGCGTCGCGCCGCCCCGGCAAATGGTAAGTGATTGAACACGGATAGTAAAACAAATCATGGACGTATTTCAGATAGATGGTCCGGTCCGACTGGCCGGGGAAGTGGAAGTCAACGGTTCGAAGAACGCCTCGCTGCCCATCATGGCGGCGGCCCTGCTGGCGCCCGGACGGTCCACGCTGCTGGGCGTGCCCCGGCTGTCGGACATCGGAGTGTTCAAGGAACTGATCGACCACCTGGGCTGCAAGGTCGAGCGGCTCGACGACGGCGCCCTGACGATCGACGCGACGAAGATCGACAACCCGGTCGGGCCCTACGATATCGTCCGCAAGATGCGGGCCAGCGTCTGCATCCTCGGGCCGCTGCTGGCCCGGTGCGGCCGCGTCGAGGTCTCCATGCCCGGCGGCTGCGCCATCGGCGACCGGCCCATCGATCTGCATCTGAACGGCCTGCGCCAACTCGGCGCCCAGATCCACCTCAAGGGCGGCTACGTGATCGCCGAGGCCCCCGGCGGGCTCAAAGGTGCCAACATCTTCCTCGGCGGGCCGTTCGGATCCACCGTGCTGGGCACCGCCAACGTCATGATGGCCGCGACCCTCGCGCAGGGTCGCACGATCATCGAGTCGGCGGCCTGCGAACCGGAGATCACCGACCTGGCCAACTGTCTCAATGTGATGGGAGCCCGGATCACAGGCATCGGCTCGCCGCGTCTGGTCATCGACGGTGTCAGCCATCTGCACCCCGTTCAGTACCGCGTGATCCCCGACCGTATCGAAGCGGGCACGTTCATGTGTGCGGCCGCGATCACAGGGGGGGAAGTGAAGATCAGCCATTGCCGGCTTGAGGACATGATGGCGGTCGTCGACCGGCTGCGGATCATCGGCATCACCGTCGAGCCCTGCGGCGACGGTTGCACGGTCGCCGGGGCCGAGAGCTTCCAGCCCGCGGACATCACGACCCAGCCCTATCCCGGCTTCCCGACCGACCTCCAGGCCCAGTTCATGGCGTTACTCTCCCTGGCCCACGGCAACAGCGTCGTGGTCGAGAAGATCTTCCCCGACCGGTTCCTCCACGTCGCGGAACTGAACCGCATGGCGGCCAACCTCCGCAAAGAGGGCTCGGCCGTCATCGTGGCTGGGGTCAAGAAGCTGATCGCGGCCCCGGTGATGGCCTCGGATCTGCGGGCCTCGGCCGCCCTGGTCGTGGCCGCCCTGGCCGCCGAGGGGACGACGACGATCAACCGCGTCTACCACATCGACCGCGGTTACGAGCGAATCGAGGAGCGGTTCAACGCCCTCGGCGGCAAGATCCGCCGGGAAGAAGGCGGAACCGTCTGACGGCCTCCTGCGTATCGCAGGGGATTGGGACCAGAAGGCGACGGCCCGTCGGCGGGCGTCAGGTCCGGCCTGATCGTGGCCTGTCCGGGCATGCCTGACGCATTCCGCACAATCCGGGGCGGGGCGCCGCGAGAGAATTGATATGAGAAGGCTTCTCAAGCTCATTGTGACGGTCTTCACCATCGTAGGTGTCCTGGTGGTCGCCGGTGTGATCGGCGTGGTGGTCTTCGCCGGCCGCGGCGTCAAGACCGCCGTCGAGTCGGCCGGCGCCAAGACCCTCCGCGTGCCCGTCGAGGTGGGCGAGGCCGACGTTTCGTTTCTCGGCAGTTCCGTGGGCTTGCGGAATCTCACGGTCAAGAACCCGCAGGGCTACGACGGCCCGGTCCTGCTGACCCTGCAGGCGGTGAGCGTCAAAGGGGACGCCGGCTCGGTTCTTGGGGACAGTATTCTCATAAGCGACATGGCCCTGACCGGCATGGAAGTGTTCGTCGAGCAGAAGGGGTTTCAGAACAATCTGTACGAAGTCATCAAACCCCTGCGTGACGCCCAGGACCCCATCGGCAAGGGGCTGGTCATCGACAAGCTCACGATCTCGCCGGACATCGTGGTTCATATCAGCCTGCCCTTGATTCCCGGTCAGCAGAGCCAGGGCGTCACTTTCAAGATCCCTCCGATCACGATGACCGATCTGGGCCGCAACGAGCGGATGGACACCGCCATGCTGATCAGCAAGATCCTGCTGGCGGTCGCCGAACGCGTCGCCCAACAGAGCGGAGACGCCCTGCCCAAGGAAACCCTCGGCGGAATCACCGGCGTCCTGGACAAGGCGATCGACCTGGGGCGGACCATCTTCGGCGGCAAGAAGAAGGAATAGTCTCCCCTATATCCTCTCGGAGGGAACAAGCCGTGCCCGCCGTCATCGACTGGCGTGACTGCCTTGATCCGGCGTGGTTTCGCCGCGCGGGGTTCGCCAGACGTTGCGGATGTTTCGTTCCTGCATGTCGTAAGCCCAGTGGCCGGGGAGCGGGTCTCGAAAGTTGGGGAGGCTGTTGCCCCGGCGGTCCACGCCGATCCAGTGGGCCAGGGCCGCTCGCGGCGAGAGCTTCTCGATCCGGACGAAGTCGGCAAAGGAGATTCGGGGCGATCCTGGTTTGACGACGCCGGCGCGCGGTGCATGCGCGAGCATCGTCGCCAGGATGGTCAGCCAGATCGCATTGAGTATCGCCGTTCTCCGCACAAGGGTCGCTCGGGTGGTCGGCCCCGCGTGGGGGCTCGGAAATACCTGGACGCCATTATACAATGCGACGGGTTGCTGGGAATGCTCCGCCCGTGAAAGTGATCGGCCGGAGGGTGTCGACAGGCCGGACAGATCTGGCCATCGGCCGCCGCGCAGAAAAAGAGGGAGACAGCTGACCCCCCATTGCCTTGAACGGTCTGCCGCCCCCCCTAGAAGGAAGGAGTATCGGAAAAAGGCTTGTTTGCAGTCTTGAGAAGCTTCTGAGTACCCCTTACAACCAAAGTATACGACATGTTTTGACGAGGGCAAAATGGAGGAAGCGATTTCTCTGGCCAGGGCAGCGACCGGCGTTGGTCCATCTAAGTCGGGCTGCGTTCGAGCGGGTCCGAACGCGCGGGTCGGACCCCTGCGGCCCACCGACAGATGCCCGGGAATGCCGGATCGCGGAGGATTCCGGACGCCTCGGAGCCATCCGTGCAAAGCCGTCCATGCGCCAGACTTGATGATTGACTTTTTTGTGGGATCGCGGTACTTTGACCGGCTTGGAGCAAGCCCTTACTACGGACGGTGGCCGGCCTTCGCATGAGCGGCGTCACCCCTTGATTTTTGCGGCAAGAGGACCGGTTGGATTGCTGTTCGGGCCAGAGAGAAGATAGGGAATATGAAGGAAACGGAACAACAGCCGAAAGACCATTTTGAAGAGATGCCGATTCTTGACGAGCTCAAGAATTCGTATCTGAATTACGCGATGAGCGTCATCGTCGCCCGAGCTTTGCCGGACGTCCGCGACGGGCTGAAGCCCTCGCAACGCCGCATCCTCGTGGCGATGAACGACCTGAATCTTGGACCGCGCAGCGCCCATCGAAAGTGCGCCAAGATCGTCGGCGACACCAGCGGCAACTACCACCCCCACGGCGACCAAGCCACCTACGGCACCCTCGTCCGCCTGGGCCAGGAATGGAACATGCGGTATCCGCTGGTCGATCCGCAGGGAAACTTCGGCAGCATCGACGCCGACCCGCCGGCCGCCATGCGATACACGGAAGCCCGCATGGCCGCCCCGGCCACCGAGATGATGGCCGACATCGACTACGACACCGTGGATTTCGTTCCCAACTACGACGAGACGCGCACCGAGCCGCTCGTGCTGCCGGCGCGGTTTCCGAACCTGCTGGTCAACGGTTCCACCGGCATCGCGGTCGGCATGGCGACGAACATCCCGCCGCACAACCTCCGCGAGGTGTGCGACGCGCTGCTGCTGGTCATCGACGATCCCAAGTGCGGCTTTAAGGACATCATGAAGGTCCTGCCCGGCCCGGATTTCCCGACCGGCGGCATCATCTGCGGCAAGAAGGGCATCGTCGACGCCTACACGACCGGCCGGGGGCATCTGACCGTTCGCGGCAAGGCCGAGATCGAGTCCAACAAGAAGGGCAAGGACCAGATCGTCATCACCGAGATCCCCTACACGGTGATCAAGACGACGATCGTCTCGAAGATCGCCGAATGCGTGCACGACGGGTCGCTGCCGGAGGTGGCCGATGTCCGCGACGAATCGGACCGCCATGGACTGCGGGTCGTCGTCGAGATCAAGAAGGACGCCGATGCCGAGATCGCGCTCAACAAGATCTATCAGTACACGCCTCTGCAGACGACCTTCGCGATCGCCAACATCGCGCTGGTCAACAGCCGGCCGGAGACGCTCACCATCCGCGAGATGCTGGACCTCTACGTCGAGCACCGCAAGGAAGTGATCCGGCGTCGCAGCCGGTTCCTGATGAAGCGGGCCCGCAACCTGGCGCACATCCGCGAGGGCCTGATCCTGGCGGTCGGCGACATCGACGAGATCATCGAGATCATCAAGAAGTCGCCCGATGTCCCGACGGCCAAGATCAACTTGATGAACAAGCCGCTCCGGCTGGCCGAGAGTCAGACGCTTCGCAAGCTTCTGCCCGCGGAGTTCGTCCGGGACAAGACCAGGAACGACCATTTCCTCACGGGTCCCCAGGCCGATGCCATCCTGAACATGCAGTTGCATCGCCTGACCGGCCTGGAGATCGAGAAGCTGGCCAAGGACTACGCCGCCCTGATCGAGGAGATCAAAGGCTACGAGGCCATCCTGGCCGACGAGAAGGTCCTGCTCGGGATCATCCGCCAGGACATCAAGGAGATCAAGGAGAAGTACGGCGACAAACGCCGCACCCAGATCTCCGGCAGCGTCGAGGCCCTCGACATCGAGGACCTGATCGCCGACGAGGACGTGATCGTCACCGTCAGCCACGCCGGCTACATCAAGCGGATGCCCATCGACACGTACAAGCGCCAGGGCCGCGGCGGCCGGGGCATCATGGGCTCCGACCTCCGCGAGGACGATTTCATCAAGCACCTGTTCGTCGCCT
Source organism: Planctomycetota bacterium (assembly GCA_012517265.1). Classification (GTDB taxonomy): domain Bacteria; phylum Planctomycetota; class Phycisphaerae; order Sedimentisphaerales; family Anaerobacaceae; genus PLanc-01. The sequence goes on from JAAYVJ010000538.1 coordinate 13,880, forward strand.
CGACCCATGATTACCTGCTGATCTTCACGAATCGAGGACGGTGCTACTGGCTGCGGGTCTACGACATCCCGGCCATGTCGCGACAGAGCAAGGGACGCAGCATCGCCAACCTGCTGAACCTGGCCAACCAGACGATCGCCTCGATCATCGCGGTCAGCAGCTTCGAGGACGAGGAAGGCAAGGCGCCGCGGCAACTGGTCATGGCGACCAAGGACGGCCTGGTCAAGAAGACCGAGCTGAGCCAGTACGGCAATCCGCGTTCGAGCGGCGTGATCGCGATCAACCTCGATCCGACCGACGCCCTGATCGGCGTGGCCCTGACCACCGGGAGCGATCACATCATTCTGGGCACCAGCCAGGGTATGACGATCCGCTTCGACGAGAAGGAAGTCCGCTCGATGGGCCGGGCCTCGCGGGGCGTCCGTGGCATCAAGCTGCGGCCAAACGACGAGGTGGTCGGCATGGTCATCCCGGACGAGAAGGCGGCTCTGTTCACGGTCTGCGAGATGGGCTATGGCAAGCGGACCGGGGTCGAGAACTATCGCTGCCAGACCCGCGGCGGCGTGGGTCTGATCAACATCAAGACCAGCGCCCGCAACGGGAAGGTCGTCTCGCTCAAGTCCGTCCTGCCCGGCGACGATCTGATGCTGATCACCGCCAACGGCATGATCATCCGCACGGGCCTCGACGAGATCCGTTCGATTGGCCGCAACACGCAGGGCGTCCGCCTGATCAAGCTCAAGGAAGACGACAAGCTCGTGGCCGCCGAGAAGATCGCCGCGGAGGACCTCGAAGACGAGGAAGGCGGCGCCGAACAGTAGAAGAACCGCCCAAGGAGTCCTATCCGTCCTCTTTGTCTTATGAGTCCCGGAGGACGAATAGGACTCATGGGACGGAGAGGATGTCCTCGTATCGGATCGATTCCCTATGACATCGCGCATCTACGTCATCGCAGGCAAGGACGAGTCGCTCGTCGGGGCGCGGGCCCAGGAGCTCGTCGATGAGTTGCTGGATGCGTCGCAACGAATGACCGCGCTGCTGAGCGTCGAGGGCGACGAGGCGGTCGTCTCGGAGGTCCTCGACGAGCTCAAGACGGTCCCCTTCCTGGCGGACAAACGCGTCGTTCTGGTCAAGAACGCCGATGGGTTCATTTCGAAGCATCGCGAGTATCTCGAACGATACTTCGAGAAGCCCGCCGGCACCGGAGTCCTCATCCTGGCGGTGAGCGGTTGGGACGCCCGCACGAGACTGTCCAAGATGCTCCCCAAGGTCGGCTCGCTGATCACGGTGGAAGCCCCGCCCAAGTGGAAGCTGGCCGAGCACGTGGTCCAGTACGCCGCGACGAAGCACAAGATCAAGCTCAACCGCGACGCGGCGGAAATGCTCGTCGAGCTGATCGGCGAGGAACTGGCCCAGCTCTACAGCGAGATCGAGAAGCTGGTCCTCTACGCCCGCGATGAGAAGGTGATCACCGCTCGCCACGTCGAATCGCTGACCGGCCAGCACCGGGTGTACGGCGCGTTCGAGGTCATCGACGCGATCACCGCGGGCAACGCCGGCCAGGCGGTCACGCGGCTTCGCAACATGTTCGAGCAGGACAAGACCGCCGAGTACACCGTGGTCGGCGCGTTCGCCTACCACCTGCGGCGGATGTTCCAGGCCAAGAGCCTGCTGGAGAAACGCGTCAACCCGGCCGACGTCGCCAAGCAGCTCCGCATCTTCTACAACAAGGACCGCTTCTTCGCCCAACTCCAGCGAATGACGCTCTCGCAGATCGCGGGCGTGCTGGAAGAGCTGGCGGCGGTCGATCACGCCACCAAGACCGGCCAGGCCCAGGCGGCTATCGCGATCGAGCAACTGGTTCTCAAGCTCGCCAGCGCGTCACCGCGATAGCTCCCTCTCTCACGCAGAAGAAAAGGCTCATTGCCTACCCTGCGACCATGTCCTCTTAACGTATGGGGAGTCCGGAGGGAACATCGCCTCTGGGTTTGGAAAGACCAACACATCCTTGAACGACCTGGCAAAGCCGTCCATGCCGGGAAACAGCGAGGCTTCTCCTATGTTCATTCGGTAGAGTACCTGCATCAGGGCTTCTCGGGACTTGTGTTTGATCTCAAATACCCTCAGGTGCTTATCCAGTTCCTGTTGTGTTGCGAAGTGGCTCTCGAGATTCTCCCCAAACGATCGGGTTATATCCCCAGGGCACAGGAACAAACCCTGCTGGATGATCAACCTGGTGTTGAGTCTGTAAGGGTTCATCGAACAGACGAATTGCTTCGGCGTCGCGCACAGGAACATGCGTTCGAAACTCCGATGCACCTGAGCATTTGGGTCATCTCCTGCGCACCTTCTGTCTGACTTCCTGGGGAATCGTTCCCGAATGCGTTTGTCGAAATGCTTCACGTCCACCACCCACAGTTCGCCGTTCTCCTTGGGCCCCAGTTCGGCGATCGCAAAGAAAAGACCCACGAAGAAGGAATGGCTCCAATCCAGCAACCTCGTCGGTGTGCCGTGATGCTGCATCAACGAAAACCACTCCATGTAGTTCCTCTGTTCCGGGATGTGTGTGAGGAAGTCACCACTCTGCCGCTTGAATCTCCTGAATAAGCCCATCTCGATCTTGGGGGCTTCATCCAATCAACCACCTCGCTCGGACAAGGCCCGCGCAAGGCTCGTGTTCAGCTTGGAGAAGCCATCATCTGTGTTGGAACACTTCTGTCCTCGATAGACCCATGTTCTTCCATGCTCTGGGTCCAGGCTCTTGTTATGGAACTGCAGGAATTTCTGGAACATATCGTCAGGAGTGGAGATTGTGCCCGGCATGATCTTATGAAACGCCCTCACCTCTTTGATTCGTCGTCGCACGAGCCAAGTAGAATCTCCACTCGGGTGCGACCATTGTCTCTCTCGCTGTCTATACGAGTCGAACGCCGTTGCGAGAGATCTCGCTGGCCAGCGGATCGTTCGGACCGAACCGATCCGGCGTGAATGGCTGGGGCTCGATGCGATCGTCGATCGCCGCGGCCCACCGCATCAGGGTGACGCGTTCCTCGAAAAGGTCGGCTGAGAAGTCCGGCGAGACGACGGCCACGTCGATGTCGCTCCAGGGGTGAGCGGCCCCCTTGGCCTGGGAGCCATACAAGTACGCGGCATCGACTCGCAACCGCTGGCGAAGGAATGCCAGAAACCGCTCGACGCTGGCTACGACATCCGGTGCGACTTGAGCCATGCCAACACCTCTTTGATTGCAATCATCTGTTCTGCGGTGTATTCCGGCGTACACCTCCGCCGGAAGTCCTGTTTGAAGTCGGGATACCGGGATTCGATATTGAATGCCGTGATCCGAATGAGTGCCTCCGTATGCGACTCGTCCGGCGCCAGACCGACAGCTTTGGCGAGTCTCAGCAGATTGTGGATAGGGGGCGCATGTTGAGCTCGCCTAATCACAAGCAGACCTTTCAGTTCCTTTTCGACGGCCAGATGACCGAAGAACAGAGCATCCGAGTAGTCGCCCTTTTCGATGAGATGCCCGGCGACCGTCAGGGCCTCCTCTGCTTGGCTGAACCAATGTCGGGCCACGCCCGAGCGTCGAACTGCTCCGGGTCCGTCATATCATCAGGACGTTTCTCGATATCTTCCAGCATAGTCGGATTGTATCGTCACAAGAGGAATCTGTACAGCGGTTGTGAGAGGTTCAACACAGGCGCTCCTGCTTCAGTTCATGCAGCCATTCATCCGATTGGGCCTTGGGGAAACCGAGGAAGGCGGAGGCGGGATCGTGCTCCTCGAACGCTCGGCGGGCGACGGCCTTGTTCGCGTTGGCGTAGCAGTAAACGCACCCGTGGGGGCAGGTGTCGTAGGTCCCGATGTCGATGCTCTCCGCGCAGCCGCAGCCTTCCCTCGTGGGCTTCTCGCTCCAGGCCAGGCCTTGCGGGTAGAACAGCCGCTCGATGAGCGATCCGTCGATGCAGTGGGCCCTCTGGATGGTTTCGTCAGCGAGAAGGTACTCGCCGCAACAAGAGTGCATCGTGATGCCATGCGAGCCAGCGGTCGCCGCGAGCTGGTGGGCCAGATCGATCCGCTCACTCTCGCTGGCATGGATGATCCTCAGCCCCTCCGTCTGCTCCAGCACGCCGAAGTTGCGATCGACCTTGCGATAGGGCATCACGAAGCTGAAATAGCACCGCTCGACGAGGCCCTCCAACTCGTGCGCCAGTCTCTCGAACTCGCGGAGGTAGAACTCGCCGTCGCAGACGCTCGACAGCACGATCGGATCGAACCGCCAGTTGATATGCGAGGGCGAATAGCGACGGCTGAGCAGCTTGAGCGTCCGCAAGGCGGCGGCCTTGTCCACGCAGCTCTCGAACACCGTCGGCGCCGCGGTGACTGTGTAATTGAAGTAGAACCGGTATCCGAGCCGGTCGAGCGTCTCGATGTCCTCGACGAACGGCGTAAAATCCTTCGACCAGAAGACGAAACACGTCACATCCTCACGTCGCAGCGAAACGACATATCGCTTGCCCCCGAACGGATGCACCACCCCAGCGTACCCCTCGCGCACCCGGCCCATGAACCACGGTCCATAGAACGCCGGCACATCCGTCCGCCGAGATACCGAGATGATCTGTTTCATACAGGTCTACGTCTGCGATTCGTCGTCATCAAGACGCATTGTAGCAATCTGGCAGCGGCGTGTGTGCGAGAATATCGAGGCATGTGCGGTTTCTGCTCTGCGAAACCCAGTCAGTAACGGTCAATGTGGACGTAGACAGTGTGCTCCTCATCGTCAATCAGCAGTTCGCCGCGGTACTTGCCATCGTACCAGTTGATCTCGTAGCGTCTGCCGGGGCCGCGGATCTCCTGCCGATACCAGGCGGGAACATCGCACTCCGGCGTGAAGTACTCATTGCCCTGGGCATCGTATCGGTCGGAAAGGCTCACGTAATCCCCGCCTCGCAGCCTCATTCGCTCACGGGAATAAGTCCGAGCGCCGACTCGCTCAAGGCTGGGGGAAGCAGCCAGGAAGTGCTCGATGTCGTTCGGATCGGCGGTGAATCGCAGCGTGTACTTGCCCGACATCAGGAACCCCCAGGCGTGCACTTTCACGTCGCGCGCTGACTCGGGCAAGGGGGCCAGTCCCGCTCGATTGAGCACGATGGGAGACCGTTTGACCGGTTCGTACTTGCGATGGAGAGCCCAATGATCATACCCCGTAAGAGCCAACCAGCCGACGCCGAGAGCCACGGTCGGAAGCAGGAGGAGAATCCGCCAGGCAACGCTTTCCATGCGGGGACGCAGCCTGCGCCACATCATCGTCTGCGCAAGTGCGCCCAGGCCCAGCGCAAATCCCGCCATGACGATGCGCCAGGCGAACGCGAATCCTACCCTCCCCGTCTCCTGGCCGGGGGCGCTTCGGAACCATTTCAGCCCGACAATCAGGACCGGCAGCAGGACCAGGCTGCCAACCATGGCATACCGCCAAGGAAACGTCACAGGGTCGCTCGCTGTCGCCGCGTCCGGCGCCGGCAGGCGAAGACGCCCGCAACTACGACAGCGAGGCTGCGCCGCCACTGCCATGGCGCCCGTCACGGGCATCGCCCAAAACGAGAGCAATGCGATGCCGGCGAACACCAGAGCCGCAATGGCGAAAACGGCTCCACCGCCCCGAACACCCGCGGCGAGTGCGACGGGCGTCAGTGCCAGAAAGATAACAAACGTCGCGAGATTCGCTACGGA
>JAAYVJ010000539.1 GCA_012517265.1 Planctomycetota bacterium
AAACAGCAGGGGTTCGGTGATACAGTCTGTCATGACAATGGCCTTTCTGTTGGGGCATGGAATCGATTACAACTCCTTACCCTACAAACAGTTAGGCCATTTGTCTACCAAAATACACCGGAAATCGATGAAATATACGGGCTAGGCACATCCCCTTCGACGATCGGCCGAGCTTTCGAGTGTTCTGCCACACGATGGAAGGAGTAGTTCATGCCTCGAATCGCTTCCAGATCCTGGCGAAGACCCGCTCTCCGGGAATCGCCTGGACCTTGCCCGAACCCAGTTCCTCCAGGCGTCGTTGGGCCACCGCCGCCCATTTGCGGTCGGCCTGCGATTCCGGCGGGTTCAGGCTGCGGAGAATCGAGTCGGCAATGATGACCCGCTCCTCCACCGGCAGGGAAGTCACTTCCTCGATCAGCTCTTTCATCGTCATAGGCGAACACCTCCTTTTTCTACAAGTCTAGCCCGAGGAGGTGAGAGGCCCCGTGGTCGGCACGCCCGAAGCGGTCGCGTGAAGGAGATTTGCCGCTTCTCGCCCATGGCATGAGATGAAGAAGGACAAGAGCAACAGCCCACTCAAGGCCGTGCGAAGCACGCCTTTCATGCTGCTGGCAAAAGGCGAAAAATGCCCGCCGTGAAACGGCGGAATCCGGGACAGTCCGTCGCGTCCTTCGGCGGACTGTTCTTACGGACGCGTGAACGACTGGCTGCCAATGCGGCTGTGGAGGCCAGTCTCTTTTCACAGACATTTACTGCGACGCTGTCAGCGGATCGCCGCGCAGCGGGACATCTTGCGGGAAGATCGGGGCGCCTCCTCGACGATCGGGATCCTCGACACGAACGGCTCGGCGGTGTAAGTGGCCTGCAGGGCCTCCCAGTTCCGCGTGCCGCAGTCCCGCATGACCAGCCAATCCCGCGTACGCCGCCAGCGAGGCTCGAACCAGTCCCGCACGGGCAACTCCCAAAGCTCCTGCGGCAACGGGCAGTCCCCGTGTTCCTCCAAGGCCCGGCGGGCGCCGCTGTAGTCGATGTACGCGAGGGTCCACCGCGACTGGAGTTCCAGCCGGCGGAGCAGATCGACGTGCTCGGTTCTGCCCAGCGAGGCCAGAGTTCGGGCCGCCTCGATGCCCCGCTCGCACTCGATTTCGTCGGAGTCGATCCGTTCGAGCAGCGAGACGCACGCCGCGACGACCTCGTCCCGCAGGGCCGCGTCCGAACCGACGGCCAGCTTGGTCAGTCCCCAGAGCTGGCCCCAGGCGCTGGACGAGGCGGTCTCGTCGATCACCACGCCGAAGACCAGGGGCAGAATGGCCGGCCCCATGGCCCCACAGGCGGCGACCAGAACCTCCATCATCAGGTGGTCGTCCCGTTCGCTTGCTTCGACCAGCCGGGCGATCAGCGATTCGCCGATCTCCTGGCGACGCCTGTCGTCGAGCTTCGGAGCCGCCAACGCGAAGATCGCCGGCACGTAGAGATGGACGTAGCAAGTCCTCTCGTGCACGGCCTCGCGGGCCTCGTCATATGCGTTGAAAAGCGGATCAATCAGGTCCGGCTGCGAAGCCAACGCCTCGGCGAAAACCCCCATCGCAGACCAAGGAATATCCCCTTCGGCGCGCCACAGCGCGTCCCAGGGCAACTGTACAAACCCATCGTTCACAAGTCGCACTCCTACCTATCCGACGGCGCCCCGGCCTGAACAGAATTACCACCTGCCTGCGGACGGAGAGCCATCTCTATTATAGATATCGGCGACGACATGGCAAGGAACTTGAGACTTTTCAG
>JAAYVJ010000540.1 GCA_012517265.1 Planctomycetota bacterium
CGCAGCAAATAGGCCTGTGCCGTTCTCGGCAGCAGTTGTTCCCCATGTTGCAGGTGAACCTCCGCCTTGTCCTTCATGTGAGGATCGCGTGCGGCCGACTCGAGATAGATCCGCGCCAGGAGGAAGTGGGCGTTGGCCGCGATCTCGGATCGTTCGTTGAGCAGTCTGTACAACTGTTCGACGCCGGCGCCGGGGTTTTGCAGCTCCAACAGCGCGCGTGCATACAAGAGCCCGGCTTCCGGGCCGACGAATCGGCTGGAGAGGATCGGTTGGACCTCGGCCAGCGCACGCTCGTAGTCGCCGCTGGTGACCAAGTCCTCGACCATCGCGATCGTTCGCAGATCGTCGCTGCGGATTCGCTCCGTTCTGAAGCGGAGATATGCGCCGGGGACAAGGAGCAGCCCGACGACAATCACCGCGACGGCCGTCCAGGTCACGACCTTCGTGCGATTCCTCCGCAGGAACTTCCGCATGCGGTAGATCGCGCCGGGCGACGAGGCGGTGATCGGCTCGTTGCGCAGGTGTCGTTCGATGTCCTCGGCCAGGGAATGCACTGTCTCGTAGCGACGCGTCCTGTCCTTCTCGAGCGTCTTCATCACGATCCAGTCCAGATCGCCGCGCATCAGCTTTCCCAGGGCTTCCGGCGCCACCTTGCGACGCCGGGCGACCTCGGGGAGAGCTTCTCCCAGAGTGGTGACCTTGGTGGAAGGGCGCGTGGGCTCCTCCTCCCGGATGATTCGCTGCATCTCCCCGTAGCCCTTGCTCAGCAGATACTCCGAATCGAACGGCGTTGCGCCCGTGAGCAGTTCGTAGAGGAGCACGCCCAGCGAGAAGACATCGGTCCGCGTATCCACGTCCAGCCCGCTCATCTCGGCCTGCTCCGGGCTCATGTATTCCGGCGTGCCGATCATCTGGGAGTAGCGGGTGAAGATGGTCTTTTCGGTCAGCCGCTGATTGAGGGCCTTGGCGATCCCGAAGTCGATCACCTTGGGGACCGGCTTGCCGTCGTGCAGCGTAACCAGCACGTTCGATGGTTTGATATCCCGGTGAATGATCCCTCGCTGATGGGCATGCTGGACGGCATGGCAGACGGACACGAACAACTCGAGCCGTTCCGGTGTCGTCAAGTTGTTGGTGTCGCAGAACCTGGTGATCGGCAGCCCTCGGACCAGTTCCATGACGAAGTAAGGCCGTCCCGTCTCGGTCGTGCCGGCGTCCAGTACCGTCGCGATATTGGGGTGGTCCATCATGGCCAGGGCCTGGCGCTCCGCCTCGAAGCGGGCGATGACCTGCTTGGTGTCCATCCCCAGCTTGATGATCTTCAAGGCAACGCGGCGGCAGATCGGATGTCTCTGCTCGGCCATGTAGACCGTCGCCATCCCGCCTTCCCCGATCTTCTCCAGCAGCTTGTAGCGGCCGATCTCGGTGCCTGTCATGTCCGGGACGGGGGGGGCCTCTCGGGTGGCGTCGGGGTCTCTGTCCGGCAGATCCATGAACCCGCCGGCCTGGCTGTCCCATTTGAGCAGGGCGTCGACCTGGGCCCGCAGCCCCGCGTTTCCGGCGCAGACCTCCTCCAAGTAGGCGGCCCGCCGCTCGGGGTCCTTCAACTCCAAGGCTCGATAAAACAATTCTTCTGGGTTCTGTTCTGTCGCCATAACGGAAGACCTTTGCCTGTTCTCCTGGCGGCCAAGGTCGTGCTGTCGTCCTTTTACAAGGACCTGCGCGGATTGGCCTTCGGTTCGATCAGGATTTTACGGAAAGAATGAAAAAAAAGTGCGAGGTCAATCCGCCGAGCAGATTCGGCCGTAAAGCCAGGCCCGCGCGTAGTTCCAGTGCCGTCTGGCCGTGGCGGGGGAAATGTCCAGGAGTTCCGCGGCCTGCTCGAAGCTCAGGCCGGCGAAGAAACGCAGCTTGACCAATTCCGCCTTGAGCGGGTCGACCTGGGCGAACTTGGCGAGGGCCTCGTCCATCGCGATCAGGTCGTCCGGGGATTCCTCCGCCATGACGTCAGCGCTCGCGAAATCGACGCGATTGCGGTCTCCGCCTCGCTTCTTGCTGCTCTTCTTTCGAGCGTGTTCCACCAGGATGCGACGCATGGCTTCCGCCGCGGCGCCGAAGAAGTAGGTCCGGCTCGGCCAGCCGTCGCCCGCCGAACCGACAAGACGCAGATATGCCTCATGGACCAGCGCGGTCGCCTGGAGAGTGTGACCGGGAGCCTCGCTGGAGAGCTTGCGGTCCGCCATCCGGCGGAGTTCTTCGTAGACCGCCGGCAGCAACGTATTGATGGTTTCGGCATCTCCCCGTTCGATTGCATTCAAGATCCGCGTGACGTCGGCCATGGTCCTTCTTGTATTGCGATCTCATAAATGTGCTCGCAATATGATACCCATCGTCTTATATTCTCGCCAAGAGTGAATCTGACCCTGTACAAGAACCACGAGGACGCATCGATGAGGAAAGACGTGCCGGCGAAATGGGTTTCTCTTGTTGTCCTGGCGATTCTCAATCCCTCCCGCCTGGCCGCGATCGGCGTCGAGCCGACGCCGGTCGTGCATGTGGGCGACGCGCCACAGCGGCGTGTCGAGGTGCGCTCGGGCGACCGCGTGCTGTTCCAGTCGCCGGACGAAGGGCTCTGGTCGATCACGACCGGTTGGAAGGACGGCTGGCCCGAGGGCTGGCGCCACGCCGCCGTGCAGGGCGTCGAACGACTCGGCGACTGGACGATTGTGAGCGGGGCGATCGAAGTGCCCCAGGGCAGGCTGGAACTGCGCGACTCCTATCGCGTCGAGGGCGGTCTCGTTCGCGGCGTCCGGCGGTTCACCTGGACCGGCAAGGAACCGCTGCCGCAATGCACGCTGTCGGTCCGCTGGCTGGCGCCGGGCGCCAAGAACGCCAAGCCGCTGCTCCCCGGCATCTGCTATTACGGCAACCCGATGGGCGCCCGCACCGGGGCCGGCGCGGTGGCCGTGCATACGGGCAGGCCCGGCGAAGAATCGATCTACGAGGAGCATCGCTACGCGGCGCCGTTCGCCAGCATCGAATGGAGCGAG
>JAAYVJ010000075.1 GCA_012517265.1 Planctomycetota bacterium
ACCGCGTTGTCCACGAGGTTCACCACGATCTGCGTGACCGCGTCCTTGTCGAAGCGAGTCTGGCCGGCCGCCGCGAGGTTCGTCCGAATCGAGAAGCCGTGCCGCTCGGCGTACGGCCTCATCATCTCGACCACCCCGGCGACGCACTCGTCGATGTTCCCCAGCCGGAACGCGTAGTTCTTGCGGCCCTTCTGAAGCCTGGCGAAATCCAGCACGTTCTCGACCAGGCGGCTGAGCCGCTCGCTCTCCTGACGCATCGTGTGGTGGTACTCCGCAACCTTGTCCGCGGACTTGACCCAGTTCTTCTCGAGCATCTCGGCGTACATGCGAATCGAAGTCAGAGGCGTTCGCAGCTCGTGCGAGACCGCGGAGATGAAGTCGTCCTTCTTCCGGGCGAGCGTCGCCTGGGCCCGCACATTGTGCCAGAGACTCATCAGGGACAGGCCCACCGCCGCCGCGACAACCGTGATGATCGCGAAGTAGATGCGATGGAGTTCGCCGATCCGCCGGGCGATCCACGCGGGATCGGTCTCAATGAGATTGAGAATCAAATCGCCGAATCCGAAGTCGAGAATCGCCGTGTAGGCCGCGCCTTCATTCGCGTCCTTCGCCCGGCCGTCGGCCTTGCGAACCTGCGGCAACTCGAACCCCATTCCTTCGCGGATGAAAGACTGAGCGGATCGCTCGACCTCCCCGACCAGTCTCGATTCGTCGAGTCGAAACCCCTGGACCAGATGGCGGCTCTCGATCTGCACGCGCCGCAGTAGGAACACCTGGCCGCCGAAGACCGATTCGGTCGGGTCCCGATCGGGGACAATCAGCGGCACGAACGGCTCGATGCGGATTTGCACGGTGTCATCGGATGAGGGAGCCATCGAAGCGGCCTGCGGCATGGGGAACTCGGACTGCTGTGCCTGCAACCGACCGGCCTGATCCGAAGGCTGCGGAACCGGTATGGCAGTCGCGTCGAAGGATCGCTGAGGCACAGTTGGGGGCGCCGAGTTGGATGTCACGACAGCTCGCTGCTGTTGCAGGATCTGCACCTGTTGCGATTCCTGCTTGAGGCTCTCGATCGGGAAGGCCTTCGCACGGTTCCCTCCCTTCCCGCCGGCGGCGACACGGCTGGCGGCATCGAACTCCTCATCGCCCGAGAGCAGCCGAAGTTCTCCGGCCTGAAGATTGATCGACGGCAGCACGTTCTCTCGAATGTTGGAGTAGTTGCGCCACACCTCCTGTGCGATCTCGTCCTGCCCGTCCGCACGAGGGGTCGTGCCGGGATAATAGGGAGCGACGATAGTGCCGTCCGGCTCGATCTGGAAATAGCCGTAGGCGAACTCGTTCGACAGCCGATCGGCCAGAGGGGACCGCAGCATCGGCATCTGCGCGGAGTTGACGACATTCTCCGGGACATACGAGTAAAGGTAATCCGTGTACTGACGTTGCTGCTCGGACCGCATGAACTCGTCGAGCTTACGCTTGACATCCTGGCGGACCTGCTCGGCCACCTCCGCGAACTCGCCCAGTCGAGCCCCTTCCAGGCCTTGCGACCACTTCTCGATGGCGTGGAAACCCAGCCCTCCCAGCCCGCAAACGGCGGCGGCGACGACGACGGTCAGAATGATGAGGCGTCCGTACATAAGACCCCAGCCGACCCGCTACGCCGGGCCGACGTACTTGTACCCCGCGCCGCGGACGGTCTGAATGATCCGCGGGTTGGCCAAGTCCGGCTCGATCTTGCCCCGCAGCTTGGCGATGTGCATGTCCACGGTCCGCGTCCCCAGGTCGCTGAACTCGTCGTTCCAGACATGCCGGTACAATTCCTCCCGACCGATCACCCGGCCGACGTTGGCCGCGAAGTACTGCACGATTGCGGCCTCGCGTTTGCTCAAGTCGATGGCTCGCTCGCCGCGATGGGCCTTGAGCGAAGCGACGTCGATCTGCAGGTCGCCGAAAGCGAAGGACTGTCCGACCCCGCGGGCCGGGTCCGTCCGCCGGAGGACTGCCCGGATGCGGGCCAGCATCTCCTCCAGCGAGAACGGCTTGGCGACGTAATCGTCGGCCCCGAGATCCAGACCCTGAATCCTGTCCTTCTCCTGACCCTTGGCCGTAACCATGATGATCGGGGTCTGGAGCCCGCCCTGCCGCCAGCGGGAGCACAACTGCTCGCCGCTGAGGCCGGGAAGCATCAGATCCAGCAGGATCAGGTCGAACCGGCTCCCTTCGACCAGCTCCGCGGCCTGCGGACCGTCGCACGCCTGCGATGCCTTGAAGCCGTGGAATTCGAGGAAATCGGTCATCGCGGTCCGGATCGCCGGCTCGTCTTCGACCACGAGAATGTGTGCCTGCATTTCCATGCGTATGACAGTCCTGTCCCATCTCAAGTATAGGCTAGAATCTCGGCGAACGTTTGTAAATGGCGTGTAAAAAAAGTCCGACCGAGCGCGCCCACGGCGACGCAAAAACGACGCCGCTGTCTCGACTCAATCCGGACACAGTGGGAGCCGAACCAGCCGTCGCAGCGTCTGACAACGCTTCGCCCGCAGAGCCATAAGCCTTTTAGCTACAATACTTTATGCCCATATATCGACACACACGCCTCCGGATCCACCCGCGACCCCGCGGGCGTTCTCCAACAAAACCCCGGGGCATTGAACTAAAATGCTTGCAATCATATGCGTCTGTGCTACACTGGAGGTGTTGAGTTTGAATTACGGGTAGGTAGCTCAGCTGGTAGAGCAACGGACTGAAAATCCGTGTGTCGC
>JAAYVJ010000541.1 GCA_012517265.1 Planctomycetota bacterium
CCCGGCCTTCGGCTGGAACCAAGAGCGTTTGTCGCTCTGCGGGAACCGGCGGAGAGGGACGCAAGAGAGACTGCAGAACCGTTACCTGTCTAGACTCGTCTTGAGGCCCGGCACGTCCCAGGTCTCGCCAGCGGGCCCCCCTCGCACATGTCCGCGACGGAGGACCTCTCGTGGGCGATGGCGGGTCCATGCTTCGCGTTGGGCCTGCCTCTCTCCCCGCTGGTATCCCGAAAGCGATGAACGCACGCCTCGAACGCGACAGGCTCACGATGCTCATGCAACTGCGGTAATGCGCCCCAGGTTCGGCGCGAACGGGGAGACCTCAACAAGACTCAACACACGGCTCGGCGCAGGATGGGGATGTTCATCAGGATCGACGTGATGACGTAGCCCAGGGCGAAGGTGACCAGGGGGACGGCGAGCACGCCGAGCAGGAAGCTGCCTTCGCTCGCGTGGTTCCTCAGCGCGTGCTGGAGCCGGTTGAGGATCAAGGGGTGCAGGGCGTAGATCCCCAGCGTGGTCGAAGCGACCCACTCGACCGCCTTCTTCGGAAAGCCGGTGATCGGGGCGCCGAGGGCTTCGCGGCGCCGGGCGATCCAGAAGATCGCGATGGAGGGCAGCACGATCGGAGGGGTGAAGAAATCGAAGAGGAACCGTTGGCCGGGGCCGACGCCGCCGTGTCGTGCGATGAACAGCGGAGTGAAGGCGGCCAGATAGACGACGCACAGAAGAACGCCCAGGACGACGTACTTGGCGGGCGGCATCTTGCGCGGGTCGAGCCGGCCCAGCTCGAAGCCGAGCAGATAGAACGCGATGTACGGGATGAACAGGGTGAAGATCGACCGCTGGTTCTGCCAGAGCACGTTGTCGGCCTGCCCGTAGGCGTTGGCCAGGATCAGCATCAAGACGATGACGAAGACCCGCTCCCGCTGCGCGGCGTGGCGCACGAACGTCCTCAGGACCGGCGTCACGAGGTACAGCCCGACGATCATGTAGAGGAACCACAGATGATAGTAAGGGTCCGCCGTGAGGATCAGTTGGAAGACTCTCCCGGCGGTCAGATGCTCCTTGTCGATGAACGCCCGCACGAGCAGGTACACGATCGACCAGACCACCAGCGGCACGCCGACGCGGATCATCCGCTTGCGGTAGAACTCGCGCGGGGGCTCCTCCCGCGAAGGGTCTAGCAGAAGGGTTCCGCTGATCATCACGAACAGCGGGATCGAGCAGAAGCACGCGTAGAAGATCGCGGCGCCCAGCCACCAATTGAACGTCAGCGGGGTCAGGGGCATCGTCAGTCCGATCGTGACGTGCGCGGTGACGACCAAGTAGATCGAAAGGATGCGGAGTCTGTTGATGTACTGGATGCTTCTGGATCGTTCCTGGGGCACGGCCGGGTCCCTTCAACCATCGCCGCCTTGGCGCCGACACACGTCGGGACGAAGCGGTCAGCGTGCAGATTATAGTCCGCCCGGCCTGCAAATCAAGGGCCAGGCCGCTTGCCG
>JAAYVJ010000542.1 GCA_012517265.1 Planctomycetota bacterium
CAAACAACAAGATTCTCTGGAGCCTGGAGGTTCACGGCTCCATCAAGGGTTGGCCCGACGTGAAGGAATCGTTCAAGATCAACGTTGTGCCGGGGGCCGCCTCATGAACTCCGCGACGGACAGACTCAAGATCGTCCTCCACGAAGACAAGACCGCATTCGCCCCTCGCGAAACGATCCGAGGCGTCGTCGAATGGAATCTGGACGCCAATCCCCGGCGGCTCGACCTGTCGCTGTTCTGGTACACTTCGGGCAAGGGCACGCGCGACGTCGGCATGGTCCACAGCACGCGGTACGACAATCCCGGCGCGAGCGGCTCGAAGGACTTCTCGTTCGCGCTGCCGGAAGGGCCCTTCAGCGTCTCGGGCAAGCTCGTCTCGGTGATCTGGGCGATCGAGCTGACCTGCTGGCCGACCGACGAGACCGTCCGCCGCGAGATCATCGTCTCGCCCACCGGCAAGGAAATCGTCCTGGGCAGCGTTCGTCCGCAGAGTCCCTTCGGACGAGGTCCCGCCGAACCCAAGCCGGATACGCCCGAGAGCATCCTCCGGCCGGGTGGCTGAGAACGCGAAATCGATCCTCTGCTGTCGACCAGACCACAGATATCCTGGCGGGACACAACGTGCACAATACCGTCTGCTGCGGATTCGTCCGATGCCTGGACAGCCTTGTTGTCCTTGGGGGCAGAGCCCCTGGTCTTTGGCGTATTCTCAGCTTGGATGAACTCAAACCACATGCTTGACAGTCGTCCCTTCGCGACCTATCATGGCCCGGAAGGACGGGTTACGACGGGGATTCATAAGTTATGCCAAATAAAGGATTTACACACCTCCATCTGCACAGCCAGTACTCGCTGCTCGACGGTGCGATTCAGTTTGAGTCGCTCTTTGCGCGGTGCAAGAAGCTGGGCATGGATTCGGTGGCCGTGACGGACCACGGCAATATGTTCGGGGCCATCGAGTTCTTCACGAAGGCCAAGGCCGCCGAGATCAAGCCGATCATCGGGATCGAGGCCTACATCGCGCCGGGGAGCCGGCACGACAAGAGCAAGTCGTCGATCTCCGACGCCGCCTATCACCTGGTCCTGCTGGCCGAGAACATCACCGGCTACCACAACCTCCTGAAGCTGGCGAGCATCGGATACACGGAGGGTTTTTACTACCGGCCTCGCATCGACAAGGAAGTGCTCGCCCAGTTCCACGAAGGGCTCATCTGCACCACCGCATGCATCAAAGGCGAGGTCACGGCGGCGGTCGCCTCGGGCGATATGAACGCGGCCCGGGTGGCGGCCGAAAGCTATCTCAAGATCTTCGGGCCCGAGCGGTTCTTCATCGAACTCCAGTGCCACAAGGATGAGGATCCGAACGTCCGGGCCGGGTGCATCGAGCTGGCCAACGAGATGGGCGTCGGCCTGGTCGTGACCAACGACGTGCACTTCCTGGAGGCGGACGACTACGAGGCCCACAACTGTCTGACCTGCATCAGCACGGGCAAGTTGGCCAACGACCCGGATCGAATGGTCTATCCGCCGGGGGTGTATCTCAAGAGTTCCGAAGAGATGCGGGAGATGTTCCCCGAGGCGCCGGAGGCCTGCGACAACACGCTGGCCATCGCGGCCCGGTGCAACGTCGAGATCGACCTCAAGACCCGCCACGCGCCGGTGTACAGGCCGTCGGACGGCTCGACGCCGGAGGACTTTCTCCGCAAGCTCTGCTACGAGGGGGCCAAGGAACGCTACGGCCAGATCACCGATCGCGTGACGGAGCGAATGGAGCGAGAGCTCCAGGTCATCCAGTCCAAGGGCTTTTCCAGCTACTTCCTGATCGTCTGGGATTTCTGCAACTATTCCCGCGCGCACAACATTCCGGTGGGGGCCAGGGGCAGCGGCGTCGGCACGATCGTCGGCTATTGCCTGGGCCTGTGCAACGTCGATCCGATCAAGTACGACCTGCTGTTCGAGCGGTTCATGGACCCCGCGAGAAACGAGATGCCCGATATCGACATCGACATGTGCCAGGTCCACCGCCCGGACGTGATCGACTACGTGCGCAAGAAGTACGGCCAGGTCGCCCAGATCATCACGTTCGGGACCATGAAGGCCAAGGCGGTCATCCGCGACATCTGCCGCGTGATGGGCGTGCCGCTGGCGGAGGCGGACCGGCTCGCCAAGCTCGTCCCGTTCTCGCTGGACATGACGCTCGACAAGGCCCTGGAGACCGAGCCGGAGCTCAAGACCGCATACGACACGAACGATCTGACCCGCCGGGTGATCGACATCGGCCGAAAGCTCGAGGGGCTGACCCGCCACGCGTCGGTCCATGCGGCGGGCGTCGTGATCGCGGACGAGCCGCTGACGAATTTCGTTCCGCTGTACAAGGCCTCCGGCTCGGAGGACCTGATCACCCAGTACGAAGGGCCGATGGTCGAGAAGTGCGGCTTGCTGAAGATGGACTTCCTGGGCCTCAAGACGCTCAGCGTCCTGGAGCGTGCCCGCCAACTGGTCAAGAGCAATCACGGGATCGACCTCGACCTGGAGAAGATCGACATCACGGATCAGAAGGTCTTCGAGGTCTTTGTGAAGGGCCGGACCAAGGGGGTGTTCCAGTTCGAATCCGGCGGCATGCAAGACCTTCTGATGAAGATGCGGCCGGACCGCATCGAGGACCTGATTGCGGCCAACGCGCTCTACCGTCCCGGCCCGATGACCCTGATCCCCGACTACATCGACCGCAAGCACGGCGCGGAGTGGACCTGCCCGCACGAGATCATGACCGAGGTGCTCCAGGAGACCTACGGGATCATGGTCTACCAGGAGCAGGTCATGCGGATCTGCAACCGCCTGGGCGACATCCCGCTCCGCGAGGCGTACGCGCTGATCAAGGCGATCAGCAAGAAGAAACTCAGCATCATCGAGAAGGAGAAGGAGCGGTTCCTCGCCGGCTGCGTCGCCAAGGGCCTCCAGAAGAGCGAGGCCGAGCATATTTTCGAGCTGATCGAGCGGTTCGCCGGCTACGGCTTCAACAAGAGCCATTCGACCCGCTACGCGTTCGTCGCCTACCAGACCGCCTTCCTGAAGGCCTACTACCCGGTCGAGTTCATGGCGGCTCTGCTGACGTACGAAATGGGCGACACCGAGAAAGTCGTCGAATACATCGGCGAGTGCCGGGAGATGGGCATTGAGGTGATGGCGCCGGACGTCAACGACAGCGACGTCAGTTTCACGCCTCTGTACAAGGAAACCGGCCAGGGCAACAAGGGCGTGATTCGGTTCGGTCTGGCCGCGGTCAAAGGCGTGGGCGAGAGGGCGGTCGAGCAGATGATCGAGGCCCGCAAGAAGGTCGGGCGGTTCAAGAGCCTGTTCCACTTCTGCGAAAACGTCGATCTGCGGACGGTGAACAAGCAAGTGATCGAGGCCCTGATCAAAGGCGGCGCGTTCGACCGTCTCGGCGGCAACCGCAACCAGATGATGATGGGCCTGGAACGGGCCATGCAGGTCGGTTCCAGCCTGCAATCGGACAAGGTCAGCGGCCAGATGAACTTCTTCGGGCAGATGACCGACGAGAAACAGTACGCCGAGGACCACAAGGCGTTGCCGGATGTGCCGCCGTGGCCCGAGTTGCAGATGCTCGCCTTCGAAAAGCAGGTCCTGGGGTTCTACGTCACCAGCAACCCGCTCAGCCAGCACGCCGAGATGATCAGCGACTATTCCTCGACGAACACCGCCCGCCTGGCGCAGGAACACGGGTCGGGCGAAGGCAACGGAAATGGCAGCGGCAACGGCGGCGGCGAAAAGCAGGTCATCATCGGCGGCATGATCACGAAGGTTCGCTACAACATCACCAAGAACGGGCGAAACGCCGGCGCCAAGATGGCGGTTTTTACGCTGGAGGACCTCCAGGGGCAGATCGAGGTGGTCCTGTTCCCCGACACGCTGGCCGAGTACGCGTCGCTGGTCGTCGAGGACAGCGTGGTCTTCGTCAAGGGCAAGACCGACTATCGCCGGGAGCGGGCGAACATCCTGGCCTCCGAGCTGATCCCGTTGGAGAAGGCGCGGGAGAAACTGGCCAAGGGAGTGTGGATCAAGCTGGACGCCCGGGGAATGACGGCGGAGCGCGTCTCGCAGATCCGCAGCGTCTGCCAGTCGCATCGGGGCAGCCGGCCGCTCTCGATGGTCATCGTGACCGACCGGGGGAAGATCCACGCCACGGCGGACCGGGCTCTGTGCGTCAATCCGGACGTCGAGTTCTGCCGGAAGATGAGGCAACTCGTCGGCGACGAGAACTTCTCGCTGGCCCGGTGAGCCCTTCGCGGCCGGGGACGGGGCTTGATCGCCTTCGGAGGGAGGCGGTATACTTGCGGCACGGCGTACGCCTGGAGGAGTGCTCCAGGCGGCAGGCGACGTGTGCGGTTTCTGAAGGGGGGTACTCATGGGCTCGTGCAATCGGATGATCGGTGCGAAATGTGCGGTTCTGGTCGCCGGGTTTGTCGCGGCGCTGGCGTGTGCAGGTTGCACGTCGCAGCAGGAGCGGGTCCGTCCGCCGTATGCGTCGGGCGAGTCCCGGCTGGTCGGCGGGGGGCTGAAGATCGAGTGGGAGGCCCCCGAGCGAGGGACGGTCTACCTCGTGGAGCATCGCACCGGCAAGCTGATCCAGACCTTCACGCTTCAGCCGGGTCAGGTCTACCAGTTCTCGGTCGAATCGGTCGTCCAGGCCGACGATCTGGAGACCCTGCTTGGAATCGGCGTCGACAAAGCTGAATTCCTGCTGTACTTCAAACCCGCCGGGGCGAAAGAGCCGGCCGTCAGGCCCGGCGAACCATCGCAGGGATGAGCCGGCGTGATGTGAGATGCTGTTCAGGCTGATTTTGTGTTCTCAGACGCAAGGAGGCTCAACATGATGTTGGGGAGAAATCGAATGCCGCGTGGATGCGTGGTTATTGTCGCGTTGGTTGGGCTATCGATGGTCGCCGCCGGCTGTGCGACAGGCGGGTCTCTGCAACGGGGCGATCTGCCCCGAGGCGCGGAAATCGTCGGAGGCGGGTTCCGCGTCGAATGGACGGCCCCCGCGGATGGGACCGTCATCCTCTACGAGAAGAAGACCGGCAAGATCGTCGAGACAGAGTCTGTCAGCGAGGGCAGCTCGTACGATTTCGACATGGACATCAGTGATGAGGACGTGACCCAGACGTTCGAGAGGGCTTTCGGGATTCCGGTGGAGCATGCGAGATTCGTACTGTATTTCAAGCCGACTCCCCCCCAGAACGAGACGCCGTGACCTGTGCCGAATCGAATGCTCGACGACGCCACGCCGGAGGCTTTGGCCGTGCAGTTCCGAATCCTGCGACGGATGCATCCTGCCGGCCGAGCCGAGATGATGTTCGATCTGTGCGACAGCCTGCGGCAGTTGGTCGCGCCCGGCGTGCGGCATCGCCGTCCCCCGTGGGACGACCGGGCCGTCGAACGCGAGGTCATGCGTCTGACGATCGGCGATGACTTGTTCCGAGAAGCCTGTGGCCAGGCACGTGGAAAGGATCGGTTGATTTGAAGGCGGATCGGTTGCAAAAGGGGTTCGAGGGTTGTTTCATCGTGCTCGACGGGCCGGACGGGTGCGGCAAGAGCAGCCAGGCGCGGATGCTGACGGACTGGCTGCGCCGCCAGGGGGCGGATGTCGTCGGGTTCCGCGACCCCGGCACGACCGTGATCGGCGAGAAGATCCGCGAGATTCTGCTAAGCCCGGCCCACGACGCGATGACGACCTCGACCGAGGTTCTGCTCTATATGGCCGCCCGGGTCCAGCTCTGGTCCGAGAGCATCGGCCCGGCGTTGGCGGCCGGCAAGTCGGTGGTCATGGACCGCTGGCTTTCGAGCACGTGCGCCTACCAGGGCCACGCCGGCGGGTTCGGGGTGGAGAAGGTCCTGGCTGTCGCGGGAGTCTCGCTGGAGCGGATCTGGCCGGACCTGACGATTATCCTCGACGTGGACCTCAAGACGGCGGCCCAGCGGCTCAATCGAGAGCTCGACCGCATGGAACGCAAGGGCGACGACTATCACGGGCGCGTCCGCGAGGGATTCCTCAAACTGGCCGAAGGTCGGCCGGGGTTCGCGGTGGTCGACGCCACCGCCAATCCCGAAACCGTGCACGAAGGAGTCCTGGCGGCCGTCCGCGATGCACTGGCGAAAGGCAGGGGGCTCTGATGTCATTGCGGGATGTCTTCTGTCAGGACAGAGCCATCGGAATCCTGCAACGGGGTCTGGCGGCGGATCGCGCCGCCCACGCGTATCTCTTCGCCGGGCCGGAGGGGGTGGGCAAGTTCAAGACGGCGCAGGAGTGGGCCAGGCTTCTGTTGTGCAGGCGGCCCAGAGTCGAGCAGACGCCCTCGGGTGCGTTCGCCGACAGTTGCGGCTCGTGCGAATCCTGCGCCCTCGTGGACGCCGGCTCGCATCCGGATTACGCCCACGTGTACAAGGAACTGCTGGAGTACACCCGCGAGGGCAAGGGCAAGAAGACGCCGATCGATCTGCCCATCGACGTGATCCGCGAATTCCTGATCGAGCAGGTCTCGACCCGCCCGTCGCACTCATCGAGGAAGGTCTACATCGTCAGCGAGGCCGAGAAGCTCAACGCCAACTCGCAAAACGCCTTGCTCAAGGTATTGGAGGAGCCGCCGGCATATTGCACGATCATCCTGCTCTGCACCCGGCTGGAACAACTGCTTGCGACGATCAAGTCCCGCTGTCAGATCGTTCGGTTCGGGCCGATCGATGAGAAACGAATCGCCGCCCATCTGACGGCGGCCGGGAGCGGCGCCCGCGAGGCGGCGTTCTTCGCCCGGTTGTCCCAGGGCAGCCTGGGGCTTGCCTGCCAATGGGCCCGGCTCCAGCGAGAGGGCGTGGGGCTCTTCGAGACCAAGAAGAACCTGGTGGCGGCCCTGGCCGACTGCAAGCTCTGCGACGTGCCGAATATCGTGGACCAGGTGCAGGAGGCCGCCAAACAGATCGCCGCCGGCTGGGCGAACTTCGACAAAGCCACGAGCAAGAGCGACCTGGGCCGTCGAGCCCAGCGGACGCTGATTCAGATTCTCATCTCGGCCTTGTACGACGTGGCGATCCATCATGTGGCCGCCGGACGGCCCCTGGTCAACGCCGATCAGTCCTCGGAGATCATCGCTCTGGCCCGCCGGCTGGGTCCCGAGCAGGCGATCGAGGGCGTCCGCGACGGCTACGAGATGCTCCGCTGGCTGGACGCCAATGTCAACGACCGCCTAATTCTGGAGGGGCTATTGTTCCGCCTGGCGCGTTCCGCTATAATGACCGGTTCGAATTAGCGTCTGCGCGGTTGGATCAGGCCATGTTCGACCTGGGAGCGTGGACCGCACGTTTTGTGTCTTTGAGGCGCGTCCTGCCGGTTGGGAGGCCGCTCCTTGTTAGGATAATCGCCCATGACGGAAGAAACACCGAGCAAGGCCAAGCCGGCCAAGCGGAAGTTCCTGCTCGTTCGCTACGGTCGCATGAACAACCTGGGCCTGTTCGAACATAACGAGGCGGAGATTCCGCGGACGTTGACCCGCGTCGTCGTCAAGACGGACAAGGGGCTCGAACTCGGTCATCTCGTGGGTCAGTTGGATCACTACAAGGACGGGCGATTCCGCCTGACCGAAGAGCAGATCGCCAGCTATTATACGAACAGCGAGATCCAGTTCAACACGGAGATCGTGGGCAAGGTGGTGCGGCTGGCGACGCCTGACGACATCAGCGAAGAACAGCATCTCAAGGCGATCACGGCCGATGAGATCGAAAGCTGCGAGCGGCTGGCGGAGGACTTGGGTCTGCGGATGAAGATCATCGACGCCGAGCACATCTTCGGCGGCGAGCGAATCGTTTTTTACTTCATGGCCGAGGGCCGCGTGGACTTCCGCGAACTGGTCCGCAAGCTGGCGCAGGAGTACCAGACCCGCATCGAGATGCGACAGATCGGTTCTCGCGACGAGGCCAAGCTGCTTGGCGACGTCGAGAGCTGCGGTCGCGAGTGCTGCTGCATCCAGTTCCTCCAACTGCTCAAACCCGTGAACATGCGGATGGCCAAGATGCAGAAGGCCACCCTGGATCCCTCGAAGATCTCCGGTTACTGCGGCCGGCTCAAGTGCTGCCTGCGGTACGAAGACCAGACCTACACCGAACTCAAACAGAGCCTGCCGAAGAAGGGCGTGCTGGTCCAGACGGAGAAGGGCGAGGCCAAGGTCATCGACGGGCAGATCCTGACCCAACTGGTCGTCGTCGAGTTCCCCAATGGCGACAGGGCCTCGTTCCCGGTCGATGAGGTCACGGTCCTGCCCGCCTCGGCGATCAAACGCAGGCCGCCCGAAGAGCCGGGGCCTGAATCGTCCCGACGTCCGGACGATTCGCCGCGGCGGCCGGGTCGCGACCAGCGTCGTCCTCCGCGCGACGATCGCCCGGAAGGGTTCGAGGAGGAGCCGCAAGAGCCGCAGGAGGATCGCGACGAATCCCCCGAGACCTCCCCGGAGCAGTCGGCCGATTCCGCTGCGGACCGCGAGGATGGCGACCGCCAGTCGCCCGACGCGGACCGGCGTGCGGAGAATGGCCCGCGGCAGGGCAACCGCGATTTCCAACGGCGTCCGGGGCGGGATCCGCGTCGGTCTCCTCGCAACGACCGTCGCGACCCGGGGAACCGGCAACGCGACAGACGGGAAGAGCCGTCGGGACCTCGCGACGAGCAGATGGAGACTTCCGGCGATCAGCCGCCGGAGTCCGGTGGAAACCAGCAGAACGCCGGCGAGAGAACCTCTGACGCAAACCGGCGTGCGGAGAACGGCCCGCGGCAGGGCAATCGCGACTCGTCTCGGCGTCCGGGCCGCGACCAGCGTCGGCCTCAACGCAACGCCCGGCGGGACGGATTCGAGAGGCGTCGGCAGGCCCCCAACGAGCCCCGCGATGCCCGCGAAGAGATGCCGGAGGCTCCGGTCGAGCGGCCGGAGAGTCCCTCGCCGCAAGACGCCGGTCCGGAACCGGATCGCCAGAACCACGGCCGGGAGGTTCCCGATGCCGGGGGTGGAGCCGAGAGCTCCGGCAAGCAGGAGTAGGAGACGAAGGAAACGATGCCCAGAACGATTGTCGTCACGTCAGCTTTGCCCTATGCCAATGGGCCGATCCACATTGGACATCTGGTCGAGTACGTCCAGACGGATATCTGGATCCGTTTCCAGAGGATGTGCGGCAACCGGTGTTACTACTTCTGCGCCGACGACACGCACGGCACGCCGATCATGATCAGCGCCCTCAAGGCCGGCGTCGCCCCCGAGCAGTTCATCGGCAGGATCCACAAGGAGCATTCCGCGGACTTCGCCGCTTTCCACGTGGAGTTCGACAACTACTACACGACGCACTCGCCCGAGAACAAGGCTCTCAGCGAGCTGATCTTCAACCGGCTCAACGAGGCCGGCTCGATCGCCAAACGTCCGGTCGGCCAGACGTATTGCGAGGTCGACAAGATGCCGCTGCCGGATCGCTACGTGCGCGGCACCTGCCCCCGTTGCGGCGCGGTCGATCAGTACGGCGACTCGTGCGAGGTCTGTGGGGCGACGTATCGAACGATCGATCTGGTCCAGCCCCGCTGCTCCCTGTGCGGGACGCCGCCGGTCTTCCAGCAGTCGGAGCACTACTTCTTCAAGCTGGCCGACTACGAGAAGCAGCTCAAGGACCTGTTCGCCGCCGGGTACACGCAGAAATCCGTCGCCAACAAGCTCGACGAGTGGTTTCAGGCCGGTCTGAAGGATTGGGACATCTCCCGCGATGGCCCGTACTTCGGCTTCAAGATCCCCGGGGAGGACAACAAGTACTTTTACGTCTGGCTCGACGCCCCCATCGGCTACATGGCCTCGGCCAAGAACTACTGCCAGCGCCACGGCCTGAACTTCGACGAACTCTGGAACAACCCGGCCCACGAGTTGTACCACTTCATCGGCAAGGACATCATGTACTTCCATGCCCTGTTCTGGCCGGCGATGCTGATCGGCGCGGGCTTCAAGACCGCCAACAAGCTCTTCGTCCACGGGTTCCTCACCGTCAACGGCGAGAAGATGAGCAAGTCCCGCGGCACGTTCATCAAGGCGAGCACGTACGCCAAACACCTGGACCCCGAGTACCTGCGGTACTACTACGCCAGCAAGCTGAACGACGCGGTCGAGGACATCGATCTGTCGTTCCAGGACTTCGTCGGCAAGGTGAACTCGGATCTGGTCGGCAAGTACGCCAACCTGGCCTCGCGTTCGGGTCCCATGCTGGCCCGCCAGTTCGACAACCGGCTCGGCTCACTCGACGAGGACGGCCGACAGCTCCTGGCGAGGTTGACCGCCGCGAAGGATCAGATCGTCGAAGGCTACGAAAGCCTCAATTACGCGACGGTGGTCCGCACCATCAGCGCCCTGGCCGACGACGCCAACCGTTATGTCGAGCAGAACCAGCCCTGGGCGAGCGCCAAGACGGACCCCGCGAAGGCTTTGACCACGCTGACGGCCGTCCTGAACGCCGTTCGCGTGCTGACGATCTACCTCAAGCCGATCCTGCCGCGGTTCGCGCAGAAGGTTGAGAAGTTCCTGAGCGTCGATCCGCTGCGGTTTGCGGACGTGGACAAGACATTGGAGAACCACCAGATCGGTGCGTTCGAACGACTATTCGAAAGAGTTGACGAGGAGAAGGTAACTGCCATGGTTGACCAGAGCAAAGAAGGCCAGGCCCCGGCGGCCGCGGTTCCGGCCGCCGTTGCGAGTCCTGCGACGCCGGTCGTCCCGGGAATCGAGCCGATCAAGCCGGAATGCACGATCGATGATTTCGCCAAGATCGACCTGCGGGTCGCCAAGGTCCTCAGCGCCGAGAAGGTCGCGGGCGCCGACAAGCTGCTGCACCTGGTCCTGGATGTCGGCGTGGGCCAGAAGAACGTCATGGCGGGCATCGCCAAGGCCTATGCGCCCGAGAGCCTGGTGGGCCGGCACGTTGTCCTGTTCGCCAACCTCAAGCCCCGTCAGATGAAGTTCGGCCTGTCCGAGGGCATGATTCTCGCCTCCGGTCCCGGCGGCGCGGAAGTCTTCATCCTGGCTCCCGACGCCGGCGCCAAGCCCGGGCAGACAATCCGGTAGGATCGACCAAGGGCGTTATGAAGAGCACGATTGAGGAGATTGCCCGGGAAACCGGGCAGTACAGCCCGGCGGCCTTCAAGTTCGTGTACGAAGGCCTGGGCTACACGGTCCAGAACATCACGAAGGAGCCCCGTCATGTCAGCGGCCAGACCCTGTGCGAAGGCCTCCGGCGGATGGCTCTGGAGAAGTACGGCCGGCTGGCGTTGCTGGTCCTGCGGTCCTGGGGCGTTCGAACGACCCGCGACTTCGGCGAGATCGTCTACATTCTGATCGACCATGAATGGATGAGCGCCCAGCCGACCGACGCGATCGAGGATTTCAACGACGTCTACGATTTCCAGACCGTTTTTCGGGACCAGTACTCGTTCTGACCGACGTCTTCGGCGGGCGGATGGGATGCGGCCGTGCGGATGGAAGATCATGCCAAGTTGTCGATGGAGATGATACGACCGTGATCGCACCGAGTCTCTGGACGCGATTCAAGCGAAACACCAGTCGCCGGATGGCCTCCGGCATGCTGGTGCTGATTCCCGTCGGCGTGACGCTGTTGATCCTGGGATGGGTCTTCTCTCTGGCCGCCAAGCTGATTCGTCCCATCATTGGATACGCCACGTCGCAACTGCAGGGGTTCCACTGGATCGACAAGTTGCCGGACCGGACGGTGGATACCGCGGTCTTCGCTCTGACAATCCTGGTCGGACTGCTTTTGTTGTACCTCATCGGTATGCTCGGCCAGCACATCATCGGACGCCGGTTGATCGCAGTCTGGGAGGGTTTCTGGCTGCGGATTCCCCTGGCCCGGACCATCTACGGCGCCACCAAGCAGGTGGTTGACGCTCTGTCGCAGCCGCACGGCGCCGCGTTCAAGTCCGTCGTCGTCGTGGATTTTCCCAGTCCCGGCATCAAGGCCATCGGCTTTCTGACAGGATACGTGGAGGACCGCGCAGGCCGCAAGTTCGCCAAAGTCCTGATCCCCACGACACCCAATCCCACCACCGGTTTTCTGCAATTGATCCCGGCCGAGACCATTCTCATCACCGATCTGGCGGTCGAAGAGGGGTTCAAAGCCCTCATCTCCGGCGGGATCGTCGCCCCCGAAAACCTCCTCAAGCCCAACCAGAACCACAAACACGACAGCGCCTCGCCCGACGCGTAGCGTCTCGCCCCTATGCTGCAATCATCCTCGCAAGGGCGGGTTTTCGTGCGAGCGGTCATTGCGCCGACGACACGATATGTCACGTACAAGGGGACAGCATTCTCCGGTAGTTTCGATGGGGCTTGGGCACGAGATCGAACCTGACGATAGCGGTGCGGACTCCACCCCGAGATTCCAGCCATTTGGGGTTGTTGGGTCGCGTGGCTGCCGAGGACCGGGTTTTCCGTCTGCGTGTGAGGAAGGCGATGATCAGCCAGTCGCGCAGTCTGATGACCGGCGGCCTCCTTGCGGGGAGCTCCTGGGCGTTGCGCGGGACTGCCATGCCAACGGAGCGGTCTCCTATTCAGATTACAGCCGTGGTGCGGGAGGCCTGGTCGGCTGCAACCGCGGCTTTGAGTTCCGCTGTACGGCCGAGGCTCGGCTTTCCTACGTGCCATGGGTGACGACACAACAGTTGAGCATCCTGTCTGAAGATGCAAACCCTCGGATTGTGATGCGCGGCGGCGGGACGGCCGCTGCTGCCGCATCTCCACAGGGGCTCGGGGCGCTGGTAGGGGCGAACTCGGGAGTCATCGCGGGGCAATGCTGCTGGGCGCTTTCCGGAAGCGCAAGGGCATGTGTGGGCCGCGGCGACGATCCAGGGCGAGGACCATTCTCGCTTGGCATGGGAGCAGGTCTTGTCCGAATAGGATGCTGTGCACGCGATGGTCTACAGATCAAGCACGTAGGCCTGGTCGCAGCGACGGGACAGATGGTCGGCCTTGATGGGTTTGAAGCCGGAGCGCTCGTAGAGGCGGATGGCCTCTTTCAGGACGGAGGCGGTTTCGAGGGTGACTTGTCGGAAGCCCAATTCCTTTGCGTGACTCAAGGCGTCTTCGAGAAGACGTCGGCCGAGGCCTTTGCCGCGATAGGCTCGGTGCAGGTACATTTTCCGCAATTCGCAGACTCCCGGTTTCATCGGGTATAGGCCGTAGGAGCCGACGATGGAGCCGTCTTGTTCTTCGAGGACGTAGAAGACGCCGCCTCGGGCGAGATAGGATTGCTCGATGTCGTCGAGATCCGCGTCGGTGCAGCCGGGGTCGGGCTTCAGGCCGTATTCCTGGAGGACTGTGAAGACGAGACCTCGGACGGCCCCGGAATCGGCGTTTGTCGCCGGTTTCAGCCTGGGCCAGGCCGCGTCGGGTGTCATGGGACCTATGGGACTCATAGGACGTATGGGACCTGCTACTTCGAGAGTCTCTTGAGCAGGTCGCTGTGGAAACTACCTTCGAAGGTCCCCTCGACCGGGCCGGTCATGTGGATCCGACCGTCGTCGGCGATCTCGATGTGCAGTGTGCCGCCGGGCATGTGGACGGTGACGTCGCCATCCACCAGGCCCAGCTTATGCGAGGCGGCCGCTGCGGCGCAGGAACTGCTGCCGGAGGCCAGGGTGTAGCCCGCGCCGCGTTCCCAGATCCGGATGTCGATATTGGCCCGGTCGATCACGCGCACGATCTGCATGTTGATCCGGTTGGGGAACATCTTATGATTCTCGACGTGCGGCCCGAGGGCCCGGGCGATCGTCTCGGTTGCCTGTGGCATTGGGATCACGCAATGGGGATTGCCGATGGACAGGCAGGTCACCTTGTACGTGGCGCCGTCGATCTCCAGGGGCTCGTCGACGACCTCCCGTGGTTCGCCGGCGACCGGGATCTCGTTGCTGGTGAACGTCACTTTGCCCATGTTGATGCGGATCAGGCCGGCGACGTCGTCTTTCACCTGCACGTCCACCACGCCGCCGAGCGTCTTGATGCGAAAGCTCTTGGAGTGGACGTACTTCTTCTCGAAGAGATACTTGGCGAAGATCCGCAGGCCGTTGCCGCTCTTTTCCGCCTCGCTGCCGTCCGGGTTGAAGATCCGCAGGGCCGGCAGCCCCGCCCCGGAGGGCTGCTGCGCGTCCGGCTCCTGCCTCGGGCCGTACAGGATGCCGTCCGAGCCGACGCCGAAGTTGCGGTCGCAGATCAGCCGGATGTTCTCCTGCGTCAGCGGAAAATCGCGGACGTTCGGATCGATCACGAGATAATCGTTGCCCAGTCCGTGGTATTTCTTGAAGTGTACAGTCATCCCAGTCCCAGTTCCATAAACGCGACACCATGGATCGGCACAAGCCGATCCGGCGAACGGCCTCAAACGCCCGGCGATTCGCACGCGCTCATCGCGGGCCTCAGGACCGCCTCCAGCCGCAGGTGGTTATACCCGATCCCTCGGGTCTGTTCAACCTTTGCCTGCCCATTCCTTCGACCTCTTCTCTCTCGCCGCGCCGTTGGGGCAGACCCGCCTGCACGCATTGCAGACGTAGATGGAGCAACCCTTCGCGGTCTTGCCCTCGCTGGTGCTTCTGCAGAGCTTCTGCGTCACCGCCCGATCGCCGATCGCTCCGGCGGGGCAACTGTCCACGCATCGATGGCATGCGTCGCAGTCGAAATGGTAGTCCGCGAGGCGGTCGCCTTCAAGCTCGATGTCCAGCAGGACGGCGCCCAGGCACAGGCGGTTGCCGAAGCGGTCGTTCGTGAGCAGGGAATTGGCGGTGATGACGCCCAGCCCGGCCAGCCGTGCCGCGTGCTTGAGCGACAGCAAGCCTCTGCCTTCGCGGTTCTCCGCGTCCCAATACTCGTAGGGTTCGCTCGGGGCCGGCACCGCCCGCGCCTCGGTTCTCGCCTCGATCTCGCCGCAGAGCAGGATCGCCAGACGGGCGACCTCCTGGAGGATCACATCGTTCGTCGCCGAATAGAGGATCGGACTGGTCGCGTGAAAGGGCCCTTCGGGGAATCGCTTGGCCAGGGCCACTATGGATTTTGCCTGGGGGAAGATGTCGTTCGGGCGGAACCCCGCCGGAGCATCGCGAAATCGCTCGACCGGCGCAATGCCGCACAGATCGGCGCCGAGGTCGGCCGCCAAATCCTTGATCATCCGTTCAACACTCATTGGATTGTCCTTCATCTATCCTGCATCGTCGTCGGAGCCGAAGTAGCGGTGCTTGACCAGGTAGGCCGCCAGGCAACAGTTCGCGCTGCCGGTGGCCGGGTCTTCCACGATGTGGAATGAAAACGTTCTCATGCTGATCCTCCTGTGCGATTCAGCAGCTTCTTGATGATC
>JAAYVJ010000543.1 GCA_012517265.1 Planctomycetota bacterium
CGAGTTGAGCAGGTACAGGCCCATCTCGGTGCAGACGTCCTGGACCTGCTTCATGCAGTCGTCGAAGTCGCCCTGGATCTGGACGGTCTGGGCCCCGTAGTCCATCGCCTGGCTGAGCTTGCCGAAGGCGATCCGGCCGGACCCGATGAAGACGGTGCACTTGAGGCCGCAGCTCTGGGCGTACAGGGCGACGGAGGCCGAGGTGTTGCCGGTCGAGGCGCAGGCGCAGGACTTCGCCCCCACCATCTTCGCGTGGCTAAAGGCGGCGGTCATGCCGTTGTCCTTGAACGAGCCGGAGGGGTTGAGCCCTTCGTACTGGAGGAACAGGCAGTCGGGCTTCATGCCGAGGTGCTGGGCGATGGCGCAGTTTTGCTGGAGGATGGTCTGACCCTCGCCGATCGTGATCTTGTGTTTGTCGGGGCAGAAGTCCAAAAGCTCGCGGAACCGCCAGACGCCGGAGAAGTCCAGGGGCTTGTTCCGTTTGGCCCATCGCTTGCCGAAGTCGGCCAGCTTCTTGGGCACGCGGATCTTGTCCCAGTGGTATTGGATATCGAGCAGATCCCCGCACTTGGGGCACTTGAACATCGACTCGGTACAGTCGAACTCCGCCCCGCACCCGGGGTTGATGCACTTCTGAAACGCCGCGATTTTCGTCGCCATGCCGTAAGCTCCAAAAGGACTCATTTGCCGGGCAGGATTATAAGGGATACGCCCGCCGGCCGCAAACTCATCTGGGGAGAGTATCGACCGGTGGACAGCATGGACTTCATGGACTCTGTGGAACCGCGGCCGAACGATGGAGCCGTGTCATCGCGGCGAGACTTCGTCCGGGCTGGTCTCTTCCTGGATCTGGGTCAGTTGCAGGCCGAGGCGGTCGAGGCGTTTCTGGCCGTCGTCGTACTTGGCGTGGGCGTTGCGGAGGTGCGTGCCGAGGGTGTCCCAGGCGGCGACGAATTCGGCGAAGGAACCGTTGAGCCGGCCCAGGTTGCGGCGGATCTCCGCGGCCTTCTGCTCGATCTGCAGGCCGTGAAGGCCCATCGCCACCGTCATGAGGTACGCGTACAGCAGGTTCGGCGAAACCGGGATCACCTTCTTCTCCAGGCAGTAGGCCAGCAGGTTCTGCCAGTCGCCGTCGCACTGGATCACCGTCTCGTAGTAGACGTTCTCCGCGGGGATGTACATCAGCGCGAAGTCAAGCGTGCCCTCGGCCGGTCGGATGTAGTCGCCCGCGATCTTGTCCACGTGGGCCGTGACATCGCGGAAGAACTGCCGGCGGAGCTTGGGCCGCTCGGCCTCGTCCGTCCCGGCCACGATCCGCTCGAAGCTTGGCAGCGGGAACTTCGCGTCGATCCCGACGGCAAAGCCGGCCATCTGCACCAGGGCGTCGACGATCCGGCCGTCTTTGAACGCGTGCTGGCAACTGTAGCAGCCCTTGGGCAACGCCTGGGCCAGCAGGTTCTCCAGCGACCACTCGCCGATCTGGCCGCGGAGCTTGGGACTGGTGAGGATGTCCTGGAGCCGCTTGACGTCGGCGCCGAGCCGGAGCATCTGCTTATTCGTACCCTGCAGCTCGCCGATCTGCGCGTTGAGCTGCTGGAGGATCTGCTGGTTCGAGTGGAGGCTCTGGGTCA
>JAAYVJ010000544.1 GCA_012517265.1 Planctomycetota bacterium
ACAGGATGAAATCCGTCGACAGGAAACGCGAACTGCGGGCTGTGAGAATCGACTTGATTAAGAGCTTGTTTGCGTCGGTTTCTTTGGCGGCGACCAGGGTCCGGATTGTGAAGACTCGCAGGGCGTCGGAGACGGACAGGGTCCCTTCGGCCGAGTCCTTGCGGCCGGTGAAGGGGAACGTGTCAGGACCGCGCTGGCACTGGCTGTTGATGTTGACGCGGCAGACTTGGTTGACCAGCGGATCCACCAGTTCCGCGATGACGGCGGGGTCCGTGCCGAAGACGCTGACCTGCTGGCCGTAGTTCGACTCGATCACGTAGTTCATCGGCTCGGCGACGTCCTTGAACGTCGCGACAGGGACCACGGGTCCGAACTGCTCCTCAGCGTAGAGCCTCATCCCCGGCCGGACCGGGTACACTACCGCCGGCGACATGAACGTGCCGGTCACTTGCCCGCCGCCTGCGTTGACGACCTCGGCGCCCTTGGCTTGGGCGTCCGCGATGAGGTCCCCCAGGTACTTCGTCTTGTTGGGCTCGGGCAGCGGCGTGATCTGCACGCCCGGCTCCCACGGCATCCCGCCTTTGAGCTGATTGACCGCCTCGGTGAACTTGGGCAGGAACCGCTCGACGATCTTCTCGTGGACGAAGAGCATCTTGAGGGCGGTGCAGCGCTGGCCATTGTAGGACAGCGACCCCAGCACGCACTCCTTGACCGCCAGGTCGAGATCCGCGTCCTTTAGGACGATGCCGGCGTTCTTGGCCTCCAGGCCCAGCACGCAGCGGAGCCGGTGCGGCTTGGGATGCTGCTGCTTCAAAATGTCCGCCACGCGACTGGAGCCGATGAAGGCCAGGACGTCGATGCGGCCCGACTCCATGAGCGGCTGGATGACCTTGTGCCCGTCGCCGTAGACGGTGTTCACCACGCCGGCGGGGAAGGAGTCGCAAAACGCCTCCAGCAAAGGCCGGTGGAGCAGCACGCCCATCTTCGGCGGCTTGAAGATCACGACGTTGCCCATGATCAAGGCCGGGATCAACGTCGTGAAGGTCTCGTTCAGCGGGTAGTTGAACGGCCCCATGCACAGCACAACTCCCAGCGGAGCCCGGCGGATCTGCCCGATCACCCCCTGCTCGATCACGAACCGCGACGACACGCGGTCCAGGTCCTTCAGGGCCCCGATCGTGTCACGGATGTAGTCGACGGTCCTGTCGAACTCCTTCTGGGCGTCGGGCAGCGTCTTGCCGATCTCCCACATCAGGAGCTTGACGACCTCGTCCCGCCGTTCCTTCATGCGATAGGCGAAGCCCTCGACGTGCCGGATGCGCTGCTCGACGGACATCGTCGGCCAGGCGCCCCGGCCGTGGTCGTACGCCTTGCATGCGGCGTCCAGCGCCTCGACGGCCTGCTCGGCCCCCAGAAGCGGATAGCTGCCGATGCGCTTGGGGCGAACCGTTCCGTCGACCGGCTCGCAGACCGGCGAGAACACATCCTGTTGGGGCCCCGACCACGTGCGGATCCGGCCGTTGCAGAGATACTCGCGCTGCTCCAGAGCGGCGACGCGGTGAGCCTGGGGCACTCCATCACACGATGGAAACAGCGAAACTGCGGTGTTGTCCGTCATGGCAGCATCCTTTCTCCGGTCCTTCTCATATCCAATTCCCCTGTCCTTCCGGACCGGAGGATAGCACCGCGGCCGCCGGGAAGTCAACAATCTTGCCGGACTCAGTCCGCGCCCGGCACGGACCGCGCCGACACAACCTGCCTTCTCCAGAGGAAGTACCAGAGTGCCCCGACGAGGTTGCCTGCGACCAAGACGAGGAACCACGTCAACTTATGCGTGTGGCTCTCGAAGAACCGCTGCTCGCGAAAGAGCAGGTCGAGCACCTGGATCAGCCAGAACAGAATGCCGACGTACATCAGAAAGTATGCCAGACTGCCCATCATGGTTCGCACTCCTACAAAGGAACGGCGTTCACCCCAGGACTGTGGCGTTCGCGAAATTGAATTACGAAAGGGCCTTGCCGGCCGAGAATCCTATGAAAGACGACATATCCAAGACGGTTCCCGCTCCAGAACCGTGCGATACCACTCTTTGGCCTTGGCGAGATCCGCCACCTGATAGACAACCCGCCGCGGGGCTTTGCACATGTTCGATTCTCCCCTCGTCGCTTTCGTTTCCCGCGGCGGAGCGGGACATCGTCCCGGCCGAACGGACGGCAGCTCTTCCTCTGCTCGCGTGTGCCCCGTCCGCAGGCAGAATGGTACTGCGCGTACTGGTGAAAGGCAACGAATTCCCACCCTGGCAGACGCGGTGGGGTGTATGACCGTTCCTGCGATTCCATCAAGGCGGGGGCGTTCCGGCAAATTCGAGAGGTGCGCTTTTCACTTTGCCGATACCAGCGGGGAGGGGGCAGAGAAGAACCGTCGCAGGGTCGCACTCCGAAAGTCGGGTTTCTCGGGGATCTCCTGAGGGGTTCTCCCCGCTGGTATCCGCAAAGCGGTAAACGCACGTCGCGAACACAATCCGCCCGTGAGGCTCGTGCAATTACGGACATGCACCCGACGACGTGCCTGTACGGGTTTTCGCGTGTAGGGGCGACGCATGCGTCGCCCTCTCCTGTGAAGAGTCACAGGCGAATCCCATTTGTAGTGACGCCGTGAGACATTATCTCTTGTTGTCTTCAAGATACGCCCTTACGGGCGCACTACGATCGGCTCGACCCATGCCCTGACCGAGCCATGGTCTTTCCGCAGACGCGGCCCCCCCTCGCCGGAATACAGCCGTCAGAGAATCGGGCCGGCGTTCTACGCTTCCATCGCAAGAACCGTATTCGGACTCAGGAAGAACGGCGGCACGATCGCCGGGATGTTGGACAGGGGCAGGACTTCCGGGGGCAATGCGACGCCCAGAACGTTCGCCATGAAGT
>JAAYVJ010000545.1 GCA_012517265.1 Planctomycetota bacterium
ACAGGCCTGGAAGAAGACGCCGTGCACGATCGTCGCCAGCGAGGTGCAGGAACGCCAGGAGGGCGACGAGCCCTACGTCTTCACCGTGCGGTATCAGTACGAATACGAAGGCCAGGCCTATGAGGGGACCGGCTACCGACGTGGCTACAACGGCAGCGGGGAGTACTCCAAGGCCCAGGAACTGACGCAGAAGTACCCGGCCGGTCTGACCGCCTCCTGCTACGTCAATCCAGAGAACCCGAACGAGGCGGTGCTCGAACGGGACAACATGCTGTTCGGCCTGGTGCTGTTCTTCCCGCTGATCTTCGTTCTGATCGGGGCCGGCGGGCTCTACTTCACCTGGCGCAGGCGGCCGCCGGAGGAGGCCAGACCCATCGCACAGGTCGGAACCGCGGCTGTTCGCGCCAAGGGGCTGGGCCGGTTCGGATTGGCGGCTTTTTTCTCCATCTTCGCAGTCGTCGGCGGGGTGACGTTCTACTTCCTGAGCTATAAGCCGATCGCCTGGACTCTGGCGGCCGAGTCGTGGGTCCAGACGCCGTGTCGCGTCCTGAGAGCCGAGGTCCGCGACCACGACAGCGACGACGGCACGACCTACAGCGTGTACGTCCTGTACGAATACGAATTCGACGGACGGACGTACAAGTGCGATCGCTATGACTTCGTGGGCGGGTCGTCCAGCGGGTACGACAGCAAGGCCGAAATCGTAGCTGAGTACGAGTCGGCCGAGCGGCCCGTCTGCTACGTCGATCCGGCGAATCCGTCGCAGGCGGTGCTCAAGCGGGGTTTCCACGCCGGGTTGCTTTTGGGTCTGATCCCGCTTCCCTTCCTGTTGGTTGGAGTCGGAGGCATCGTCTTCGCGCTGCGAAGCAAGCGACGTTTCGCGGGTGGGGGCGGTTCTTGGGGACGGATAGGACCGATAGGACCCATGGGATCGGCCGACGGCGGCTCGCAAGTCCTCGTGGCCGCGAGTACCCCGAAGGCGAAGTTCATCGCCGTGTCGATCGGGGCCATCGTGTGGAACGGCATCATCGCTCTCTTCGCGGTCCTCGCGTTCAGGAGCGGCCAGGACGGGAAGAACCTGCCTCCTGTTTTGTTCGTGCTGCTGTTCGTCGGCGTCGGACTCGCGTTGGCGTCGGCCGCGATCTACCAGTTTCTGGCGCTGTTCAATCCGCGTCCGACGGTGGAATTGAGCCGGGGCGCCATCCCGTTGGGGGGAACCGCCGAGGTGCGATGGAGTTTCCGTGGGCAGACCAGTCGGATCCAGGAGCTTGTTGTGATGCTCCGCGGCGTCGAGGAGGCCCGGTATCGCTCGGGGAAGAACACGCGCACGGCCCAGAACACCTTCTACGAATTGGAGCTTCACAGGACGGCCGATTCGTACCAGATCGCATCGGGCCAGGTCGGATTCGTCATGCCGGCCGACACGATGCACTCCTTCGAGGCCGCAAACAACAAGATTCTCTGGAGCCTGGAGGTTCACGGCTCCATCAAGGGTTGGCCCGACGTGAAGGAATCGTTCAAGATCAACGTTGTGCCGGGGGCCGCCTCATGAACTCCGCGACGGACAGACTCAAGATCGTCCTCCA
>JAAYVJ010000546.1 GCA_012517265.1 Planctomycetota bacterium
CATCGCTCGAATGCCGCCGTGGCCGAAACAGCCGAAGACGTCGGTGGGGACATCGGGCCAGTGCCGCCTGCCTTCGCGGTCCACGCCGTTGATCCACCAGAGCCAGCTATAGCTGCCCATGTGGTCGGTCTGGTTATCCGGAATCTGGCGGGAGCCGACGCTCCGCTGACCCGGGATCATCTCGGCGGCCTTGTCGCCCGCCCTCGGGATCGAGTTCGGGACCGGGCTCGTCACGGCCATTTTCGCCAGCTTCTCGGTGATCAACTGTCTCTCGCCCCACTTGCCGGCGCGAAGGTACAGCAGACCAAAGCGCGCGAAGTCGCGGGGCGAGATCGCCATGCGGCCCGGGCGATCGTCCTCGCCGAAGGCCAGGAACGTCGGATCGTCCTGGCATCCGATCAGATCCGTCAGCAAAGGATGCAGCACCTGCGCATCGACCGTCGCATGCGCAGCTCCGTAGACCTTCGTGAAGAGCGTGTCGAAGAACAAGGCCATCTGCCAGTCGTTGTAGGCGTACGCGGTCCCCGGCTGCTCGACCAGGCCGTAGCAGGAGATCTGGTTGGCCATGTGACGCCAGGTGATGCGGGAGTCCTTGTGGTCGAGGTCGGCGTTGATCTCCTTGAGCCGCGGCTCCCACCGGCACACCGGCTGATCGACGTCGGGGATTCGGCCGTCCTCGACCGCCTTGAACAGGAAGAAGGAGTAGACCGGCTTGGCCGCCGAGGCGACGTCCATCCGCCGGGCGGGATCGCCCCAGGAGTGGACCATGTACCCGTGCCGAACCACGCAGCCGAACCCGCCGACGCGGTCGCTGAAGGCTTTGAGTGCATCGGCCGAAAGCCCCACCTCGGCCGGCGGCCTCGTCGCCCACTCCCGGCCGGGATAGACCGGAGCCGAAGACGCCAAACCGCAGGCACCGAGAACAACCGCTATGAACACCGTCCCAATTCGCATGATTCCGCCTCCAGTAAGCACGAAATCCGAATATCGAAATCCGAAACGATTCCCAAAGGACCAAGTCCAAATGACCGAAACGCTGCCGCCCTTCGGAGGAGCCGTTTGGGACATTGAGATTTCTGTCATTCGTGCTTGTTTACGTTCCCGCCGAGGCGGGGTCGGATTTCGGGCTTCGAATTTCCTTCGCGGCCGCCGCGACGGCTAGTCTTCCTTGAGCACGTGATCGTCGTACTCGATCTCGAACCGCAGCTTGTGCTTGGCCTCCTGGTCCGCCAGGGACAGGAACAGACTCCTGAGCCCCTCGCTCTCGGCCGCCTCGGCCAGGTCCATGTAGAGCCGGAACGCGGCTTTCTCTTTCTTCATCGCCAGGACCAGGGCCTCGGCGTAGGTCATGTCGTCCAGGAACTTGCCTTCCACGAGGTACTCGGCCAGGCCCAGTCCCTGCACCCGCTTGGCGCCGGAACCGAAGGAGTACTCGCCGCGTTTGACCGCCTCCAGTCGGGCCCGATGCCCCTGCTCCTCCCTGGCGAAATCGAGGAACGCCTGCCTCATCGCCGGGGAGTCCATCCGGCCGGCCAGGGCGGTGTAGAATTCGCTGGCCTCGATCTCCCGCGCGATCGCAAAATCCAGAACCTCGTTCACGCTCCCGAATGTCTTGCCCATATCGTCCCCTGCATTGTCAGAACCGAACTGCTCCATCAGGGCGTTCGACGCCCCATACGGGAGAGATTCTACAGGCGATGGGAGACCGGCCAAAGGCAAAAATCGTCCCCGTCTTGCACCCGCATCCCGCCGAAGCTACAATGGGAAGCGGCGACGGATTCCCTGGCGATTCCCCCGGTTGGGACGTCTGTACATCAGGAAGGTTTTTGTCTGGGAATCGGACCTGGGATGAGATCGGGAGAACTGCCATGAACCGAAGCGAAGTGAATCCGAGAACGACATTGGCGATCCTGCTCGGCCTGTGCCTGGCGCAAACCGCCGCGATAGCCGGCTTCGACCCGCCCATTTGGGACCCGAACATGCCCCGGTGGGACACTTCGCCA
>JAAYVJ010000076.1 GCA_012517265.1 Planctomycetota bacterium
GCGACATTCTAACTCCATACGTCAGAATATGCAACTGAGTTGCATATTTTTTTCCAAGGCCGCCATTTTGTACAGTTTGTATGGAGCCGGGGCAACCCGGTGAATGAAGTAGGCCCCCCGTGAGGCGAATCTGGGTCCGAGAGGGGGGGTTGGGGCGTCGAACCTGCCAAGAGGCCTTTCCAGGGCCGGCGGAAAGCGGCACATCGTGATTGCTATGGTTCAATCGTCTTCGGGGCTGCCGGACGTGACGGTCCTGGCGGCCTTCATCGCGGGCACAACGGCCTCACTGGGGCTATGTGCCGTGATCAGACTGCCTATCGTAGTGGCCTACGTGGCCGGTGTCGCCGGTTCGAAACGCCAGGGGGTCTTTCTTTCCGGGTTGTTCGCACTCGGGCTGGTTGTCGGGACGGGTTCGCTTGGCCTGATTGCCGGTGCGTCCGGGGAGGGGCCTCGCAGCCTCCTGAGTTGGAACCGGTACCTGTTCTGGTGCCTGGGAGTCGGCCTGTTCGTCACTGGGGTATTTCTTTCGAGGCTGATCAATCCCCACCTGCTCCCGGTCCGTTGGCAGAAGGCGGCCGGACGGTTGGCCTGGGCCGGTTTGCCGGGGGCGTTTCTGCTGGGCTCCGCATTCGGTCTTCTGCAGACGCCGGCCTGCCCGCACTGCGGTGCTGCGGTCCAGACTTTCGTCGAAATTGTCTGCAGCAGCTCGCTGTGCTACGGCCTGCTCCTGTTCACCTTCTTTGCGACAGGGCAGGGGATCACCATGCTTGCCGTCGGGGCGTTGACCAGTCTGGTGATGCCCGACCTGCTTCGATGGCTGCGGACGCGGATGTGTTCCATCGAGCCGCGAATCCAGTTGCTGGCCGGCAACGTGCTGATGATCCTGGGCATTCACTTCATCATTGTCGGGTAGAGTCCCAAGCCATTTGAGGTATTCCATGGAAGACCGCCTGATCGCCTATCGACAACGCAAAGAGCGGATGCAGGAATACAAGGAAGCTGCGGCCAAGGGTTGCTACAGCCTGATCCTGATCGTGGTGACGCTGGTTCTGCTTCGGCCGGTGATGGTCAACCAGATGCTTGGTCTGGCCAGCGCCTACAGCGGAGCCGGACTGCTTGACGAATCCATGAGGCAATGCGACAAGGCTCTGCTCCTCGACGGTCAGAGCAGCGGCGCGTGGTATCAGTCGGCCCGTGTCTACAGGCTGCAAGGCAATCGTGAGATGGCCTGTGGGGCGTACCAGGAGGCGGCGCAGATCGATCCCTCGAATCGGCTCGCTCGTCTGGAACTGGCCGCGATGTACATCGAGGACGGTCGCTACCAGTTGGCCATTCCCTACCTGGAGCAGGTGCGAAGGCTGGGCCCGGACACCGCCTCGCAGACCGGCCGGCCGGGAACCTCCTGTCATCGGGCTTCGCTGGAGATGTTGATCCAGTGCTACCAGCACGAGAAGGATCCCGCCAAGCTCGAGATGGTGCGCAAGGAGGCCAACATCTTCTATCCGAGCAGCGTTCAGATTCAGCCGGGCCTGAACGCCTCCAGCACGTTGTAACGAGTGTTTGTCCCCGCCACGTCTCTGGACGGCGGCGTCCGCCGACGCTCTGGGGACCGCCCGGCAAAAGGCTTGCATGTCCCGGCTCCCCGTGTACACTTAGCGGCGTATGAGAACCCTTACGCAGCGTACGGAATTTGGGCAGGTCAAGAAGGGATGCGTCCTGACGATCGGGAACTTCGACGGCGTGCACCTGGGCCACCAGGAGATCTTCAACACCGCCCGACGAATCGCCCGCGAGCGGGGCACCGAGATGGTCGTCATGACGTTCGAGCCGCACCCGGTGGCGATTCTGCGCCCGGAAAAGGCCCCGGGCGTGCTGACGCCTCTGTCGCTCAAGCTTCACCTGCTCGAAGAGTATGCGGACAACTGCATCATCGTCCTGGAAGACAACAAGCACTTGCTGAGCCTCTCCCCGGAAGCGTTTGTCGACGAGTTCCTGATGGCCACGATTCGGCCGTCGGTCATCGTCGAGGGCGATGATTTTCACTTCGGCGCCGCACGGGCCGGGGACGTCAAGACCCTGGCCCGGTTCGGACAGGAGAAGGGTTTTGACGTCGTCGTAGTCCCGCCGCGTCAGATCGAGGTGGCGAGCACCAGCCAGTTCCTGCGGGTTTCGAGCACCATCGTGCGATTCATGCTCGAAGGGGGGCATGTCGCCGAAGCGGCGGCGGCTCTGTCCCGCCCGTACCGGCTCATCGGCCCGATCGTCTCGGGCTGGGGCCGAGGCAGGAAGCTGGGGTTCCCGACCCTCAACCTGCGAACGCCCAGGCAGATCCTTCCGGCCGAGGGTGTCTACGCGGGCCTCGTCCAGACTGCTGACTCCGAGCACAACCTGTTCGTCGAGCACACGCGGATTCCCGCGGTGTTCAGCATCGGCCAGGCCCGCACGTTCGGGGATGAGCATCCGCTCCTGATCGAGGCCCACCTGCTGATCGAAGGAGTGGGGGACATGACCGGTCGGTGGATGGCGATGGATTTTGTGGAGCGGATCCGCAGCCAGCACAAGTTCGGCTCGCCCGAAGAACTTGTGGCCCAGATCGCCAAGGACTGCAAGGCGGCCAGAGCGATCTTGGAGACCCGTGATTCAAACGCAAACAGCGAAGACAGGAGGTCAAAATGAGCAAGGCCAGGCATATCGTCATCGGCATTCACATCTCGGATCGCGTGCACAACGTCCCCGGCGTGCAGAACCTGCTGACTGAGTACGGCTGCAGCATCAAGACGCGAATCGGCCTGCACGCGGTCGATGAGAAGTTCTGCTCGCCCAACGGGCTGATTCTGCTGGAGATGGCCGGCCCGGAGAAGCCGACGCTGGAGCTGTTCGACAAGCTCAAGGCGATCGAGGGCGTGGACGTGCAGAAGATGATTTTCGAGCACGATTGAGGCGGGGGACGGTGTGACGACTGCGCCCGACGGAAAGGTGTGACTGCGTGAATGTTGAGGCATGCCAACGTGCCGTCGAGTTGATCGACGGCTCCAATCATATTCTGGTGACGACGCATATCCGCCCCGACGGGGACGCCTGCGGGTGCGTCGGGGCGATGGCGAGAGTCTTGAAGGATCGCGGCAAGACGGTCCACCCGCTCTTCGTCTCGCCGATCCCCGACTGGTATGCGTTCCTTTTCGAGGAGAAGGTTCCCGTGCTGGGCGAGGACGTCCAGATCCAGGATTTTCTCGACGGCCGATTCGGCCCGATCGACCTGGTCGTGATCCTGGACACGAACAGCTACGGCCAGTTGGGGGATTTCGCGAGCTACGTCAGACAGAGCGGCGTGCCCATCCTGATCTTCGACCATCACGTGACGTCGGACAAGCTGGGCCGGGTCGAGATCGTCGATTCCACCGCCGCGGCCGCCGGCCTGGTGCTGCTGGAGTTCCTCGATCAGGTCGGCTGGCGGATCGCGAAGGAAGTCGCCGAGGCCCTGTTCGTGGCGATCGCCACCGACACCGGCTGGTTTCATCTCCGCAACACCGACAGCCGGGTGTTCCGCCGCTGCGCCGAGCTGGTCGAGGCCGGCGTCGACCCGAACGACCTGTATCGCAAGCTCTACCAGACCTTCTCGTACGCCCGCTTCAAGCTGATGTCGATCATGTTCGACCGGCTCGAACTCCACATGGACGGCCGGTATGCTTCGCAATACCTCGTCCGCGAGGATTTCGAGCGGACCGGCGCCGCCTACCGCGACACGGAGAACCTGATCAACGAGTGCCAGCGAATCGGCTCGGTCGCGGTCGCGGCTCTATTCATGGAGCTTCGCGACGGGCGCATCCGCTGCTCGATGCGGAGCCGGCCCGAGGGCCGGCGCACCGTGGATGTCAGCGAGATCGCGGCCAAATTCGGCGGGGGAGGCCACAAGATGGCCGCCGGCACGTATCTGCCCGCGCCGATCGAGCACGCGATGCAGTTGATCTTCGACGAGGTCGCCAAGCGGCTGGCCGAATAAGAAGCAAGAAGTGAGAGACAAAGAGCAGAAAGTGAAAAGTCAAGAAGGGAGAAGGCTTGGACGATGAAGTCGTTTCTTTGGCTTTCGCGCTTTTTTCTTTTCTCTTTCTTGGAGGCATGACTTGTCTGGACTGGCTGCAAACGCGCAGGTGGACGCGAACACTTCTTCCCCTCGGTTGCGGATTCTCGCGATCGTTCTGGCGTCCATCGTTGCGGTGGGGGCTCCCGTCGTGTTGTCCGTTCTGCTGTACACGCCCGACGGCGTGAGCAAGAATGGGCTGGTCACCCATCTGCTGCTCCCGACCGCTGACGCGCTGATCATGCTGCTGATCGTGCTGATCGTCCGGCGGACGGGGTCCGCGGGCAAGGTGGAACTTGCGTGGTTCGGCCGGGGGCCTTTGGAGGCAGCGGCCGTGCTCCTGTTGCCTGTGGCGACGGTTCTGCTCATGCTGCCCACGGCATGGGGGGCGGCCTGGCTGATGGCCAGGCTCCACATCGTGCAGCCGCCGAACACCATGTTCACGCCGGAAGGCCGGAGCCTGGCGTTCTTCGTGGCTCTGGCGGTTCGCGTTGCGATTCTGACGCCTGTTATGCAGGAGATCTTCTGGCGAGGATTCATCCAGCGTGCGATCGAGCGGGTCGCCGGTCCGGCGTCGGCTCTGATCGGTCAGGCGGTTCTCTTCGCGTCGGTCAGTCTGCCGCCGTTCGGTCAGTTCGGCCCGGCGTTGGCGCTCGGCCTGGTGGCGGGCGTCTGGCGATGGCGGCGCGGAACTCTGGCGCCGATCATCGCAGGCCACGTGATTCTGGCCGGACTGTACTGCCTGGGCAACGGGCCTCACTGGCTGGACTGCGCCAAGGTGAAGGTCTCGATGGACTGCATCGCCGAGATGACGCAGGCGGCCCGCCCGGCCAACTACGACCCGAACGAAGACGCCCGCGATTGCTACGAGAAGGCCTTCCTGTCGGTGGTCAAAATGCCCGAACTGCTGGGCGCCTATCGCAGGGGGTTCCCGGTCGACTGGCCGGAAGAGGCCTTCGCCGAGTTCCGAACGTGGGTGGCCTCCAATGAAAAGGCGATGGAACAAATGGTCCGGGGCGTGCAGAAGCGAT
This sequence comes from Planctomycetota bacterium, assembly GCA_012517265.1. Classification (GTDB taxonomy): domain Bacteria; phylum Planctomycetota; class Phycisphaerae; order Sedimentisphaerales; family Anaerobacaceae; genus PLanc-01. The sequence continues at coordinate 5,110 of JAAYVJ010000076.1, forward strand.
ACTATTGGCCGCAATACGCCGGCAACAGCGCGATGCTCGCCGGTATTCTGCAGTCCGAGGGGGCCAGAGATCTGACCTTCGTGCTGGACACCCGCATCAAGCTGCGGGCCTTCGATCGCGAGGACGACCTGCTGTTGGACGACGTGACGACCCTCCATCGTTTCGCCGGCCATTTTGGGGGCGTCAAGGTTCTCTCCCACCAGCTTCTCGGCGTCTTCATCCGCACGCTTCTCATCAGCACGGTCCGCGGCATCCTGGCTTTCGAGTCCATCGAGCCCCAGACGCTGGCGGCTCTTCAACAGCGACTCGAAGAGCTTGGCGACACCGATCCAAACGCGCTCGACTTCACCATCGAGCGGCTGGTCTGGCAGGACGGGATTCAGCGGCTGTTCACCGACGAGGGCGAAGGCCGGGGGCGTATCCCTCGCGCCGCCTTGACGCAGTGGGAGGATCTCCCTGGGCCGATCTTCGCGTTGATCGATCCGATGACGCCCGCCCAGAACCCCGATTTCCTGGGGCTGGATCGTTTGCAGACCTCGCAGTGCGCCGAGGAGTTCCTCAACCATATCCCCCAGGTCGCCGCCATGACGCCCTGGGAGTTTCGCAACGAACCCAACGGTCTACGAACGCTCCTGAATCGCGTGATGGAACGGAATGCGTACGTGAAGCTGCTGGGCGAGGCCAGTCTGGGAGTCGTCCACGTCCCCTGGCGGGCGAAGGCCGATCTCGATGCCCTGATCGCCACGATCGCGGCGGTTCGGTACGAGGCCGAGCGTCACGAGTATCCCGAGTCCCTGGCCCAACTCGTCGAAACCGGTTTCCTGCGCCGGGTCCCCCGGGACCCGTTCTCGAACGGCCCGCTGCTCTACAAACGCGGCGAGGGCGGCTTCCAGCTCTACAGTTGCGGCATGGACCTCGACGACGACGGCGGCGTCCCCAGCCGCTGGGGCGACGGCCCAGACGGCGGCGACCAGGTCTTCTGGCCCATTCGCTGAGTCTGTATCTCGCAATTCGAGCAGTCTCACCGTGTTGCGGTTGCGATGGCTCTCGTTTTGCCTGTCTGGGCCTTGACGGTTGGGGCGATTCTCCGTACACTGGAGAGGAATTGGATGAAAGGTCCCGGGATGCCCCTATGGAACAACATAGCGGAATTGATGGACTACTACATCCCCCCTCTGCCCGCCGTCTACTGGTTCGACATCGTTCGCCTGTGCAATCTCAAGTGTGTCATGTGCCCGCAGTCGCAGGGGCTCAAGCAATTGCAGGCCAAGATGCCTCTTGACGTATTCCGCGGGGCGATCGACGACATCTGTGAAAACCGGCCGCTGGTCAAGTTGTATCTCTCGGGCGAGCCGCTGCTCCACCAGGACCTGTTCGAGATGATCGAATACGCCGAGGCCAGGGGCTGCCGGACCATGCTGCACACGAACGCGACGATCCTCACCGGGAAGATGGCCGAACGCGTCCTGTCGTCCTCGCTCGACTTCCTGTGCTTTTCCTTCGACGGCTGCTCGCCGGAGGTCTATGAGAAGCTCCGGCCGCCTTCGCAGTTCGAGCACGTCAAGTCCAACATCGAGCGATATCTGTCCCTTCGCCGGCAGCACGGGGGCCAGGGGCCTCGCACCACGATCGAGATCATCCACATGGACGAGACCGCCGACAAGATCGACGCCTTCGCGACCGAGTGGCGGGGCAAAGGCGTGGACGACGTGCACGTCGCCCAGTACACGACCTGGCACGGCCTGGTGAACGACCGGCGTGTGGAGAAGCCCGTGAGCTCGCCTCGGTACAAACCCTGCGCCGCGCCGTTCCACCACGGGTGCATCCTGGCCGACGGGACTGCGGTCCCGTGCTGTCTCGATGTGAACGGGCGCATCCCCCTGGGAAACATCGCCACCGGCAGCTTTCGCGAGATCTGGTCCGGCAACGAGTACCGCCAATTGCGGCTCCAGATGCTCAGCGGCGCCCTGGAGCCCGGCAGCCTCTGCGACCGCTGCGACAACACCTCCCGCGAAGTCTGAAGCGGCTCCCGATTCGATGTGAGGAAAGCAGGAGTACGCCCGCTTCTTTGCCTGCGCAAAAAGAACCGCCGCCCGATGAGCATCGAGCGGCGGAATTGACTCTGCGGTTGCCCTCGCATCGAGCGGGGACAAAGAATGCGCTTAGCCCTTGGCCTTCTCTTCGATCCTGGCCTTGACGATCTTGAGTTCTTCTTTGGTCCTGCCGGACTCGCTGCCTGCCGCTTCGAGTTTCTTGACGACGGCCTGGCCTTCGACGACCTCGCCGAAGATGGTGTGCTTGCCGTCCAGCCAGGGCGTGGGCACAAACGTGAGGAAGAACTGGCTGCCGTCGGTGTTCGGGCCGGCGTTGGCCATGCTCAGCAGGTACGGACGGTCGTGCTTGACCTTCGGATCGAATTCCCCGGCGTATTTGTAGCCGGGCCCGCCGGCGCCGGTCCCAGTGGGATCGCCGCCCTGGGCCATGAAGCCTGTGATCACGCGATGGAAGATGGTCCCGTCGTAGAAGCCTTTCTCCGTCAGGAACATCGTGCTGGTCACGTGCATCGGCGCCACGGCGGGCATCAACTTGATCTTGATGGCGCCCTTGTTCGTTTCGAGGACCCAGAAGTATTCCTTGGCCGGGTCGAATTGTCTCCGTTCCGGTTTTGTCAGATTCATTTTCCACTCACTTCCCACGCCGCGTTCGGCCATTGTGTCCTGGCCGGGCCCGGCTTGCGTCTTGCTCTTGCACCCGGCCGTCAGACCGAGGGAGACGGCCCCGATCAGGAGACCGATCACTGCGCCGCGAAGGGCGAATCCATTCTGCATCGTCAGGTTCTCCATGGGACCCGATCTCAGCCCTTGGCCTTTTCTTCGATCTTGGCCTTGACGATCTTGAGCTCTTCCGTGGTCTTGCCCGTCGGGCTGCCGGCGGCTTCGAGCTTCTTGACGGTGTCCTGGCCTTCGACGACCTCGCCGAAGATGGTGTGCTTGCCGTCCAGCCACGGCGTGGGCTTGAACGTGATGAAGAACTGGCTGCCGTCGGTGTCCGGGCCGGCGTTGGCCATGCTCAACAGGTACGGCCGGTCATGCTTGACGTTCGGGGCGAATTCGCCGGCGTATTGATAGCCCGGGCCGTGCCGGCCGTCGCCGACCGGGTCGCCGCCCTGGGCCATGAAGTCCGGAATCACGCGATGGAAGATTGTGCCGTCGTAGAAGCCCTTCTCCGTGAGGAACATCGTGCTGCTGACGTGCATGGGAGCGACCTGGGGCATCAGCTTGATCTTGATCGTGCCCTTGTTCGTCTCCAGGACCCAGAAGTAGTCTTTGTTCGCGTCGAACTGTCGCTGCTCCGGCTTGGTCAGCTTCAGCTTCCATTCGTTTTCCTTGCCGAGCTTGGCCATGGCTTCCTCTTCCTGTTTGGCTCTCTGCTTGGCCATTTCCTGTTGCCTGGCCCGCGCTTCTTCCTGTTTTGCCTTGACCTTCGCCTCTTGCGCCTGGTCCCAGGGGGCCATGAACTTCTGCTGCTCTTCCGCGGTGAACGGCGACGCCTGGCCGCTCAGAGTCTCCTGCAGGCCCTTGATGAACATGGGCATGTTCACCTGGACGTCCTGGCTCTTCAACAGGCCGAGGATCTGACTGGCGATCCGCGTGCCGACGACATAGCTGATCTTGTCCAGATCCGCCTTGAACTCGTTGGGGTCCACGGCTCGGGCCACCCCGGCCGGAATCGTCACGGCCAAGAGGCCGAGAACCGACAATACGCGCAACTGCTTGCTAACGGTCATGATCCATACCTCCAAAGAATCTTCGGTCATTCAAAGCACGACAAAAACCCCAGCATAGCCGTCCAGCCGAACCCCGTCAATCTCGTCATCTGATTGAGAGCCGGCAGAAATGCTGTGACTCTCCGTCGGGCTGGCGGGGCAGGAATCAGCAGTATTGCCCCATTCTGAGGGGATGACCCGGGATTCCGCTGGCGCGGTAACACGACACCACCCCTGCGGGGAAAATCCCTATCTCACGGCTTGTGACATCTTGCCCTCGACTGGGTCGAACACCTGTCGGAAAGCCCCGGCTCAAGCCCGGGCGCCTGCGACCGCGGCCAGCCAGGTGCGGGCCATCAGGTATGCCCCGGCTATCGTGGGGTGAACACCGTCCGCGGCCCAGTGGGCCGGCGGGGCCTTCTTGACCGCCTCGTCGAACGCCGACTGGAACGGCACGAACACCGCGCCGAACTCGCCCGCCACCTTCTTGGCCGCGGCGCGGTACCCGTCGAACTCGGGGAACCACTTCTCGTTCACGGCCCCGCAGCGAAGGACGAACGGCTCGCAGACGACGAGTTTCACGCCGGGCAGTTCCTTTTTCGTCCGCTCCAGGAGGGCGCGGTAGTCCTTCTCGTAGACTTCGAGCGTGCCGTTGTATTGGCCGTTGAGCTTGTGCCAGATGTCGTTGACGCCGATCAGAATGCTGACCAGGTTGGGCTTGATCGCGATGCAGTCTTTGTCCCACCGCTCGGCGAGCTGGAAGACCTTGTGGCCGCTGATGCCGCGATTGTAGATCTTCAGATTCGCGTCGGCCCGCTCGCACAGCAGGTCGGCGGCGATCAGGTAGGCGTATCCGCCGCCCAGGGCTCGGCCGTCGTTGGGGTTGTTCTCCTGGCCTCGGGCCCGACCGGCGTCGGTGATCGAATCGCCCTGGAGCAGGATGGTGTCGCCGTCGGCGATGAGCCCGCCGGAGGCCTTCTTGGCAAATGGCCGCTTGGCGGATTCCGAGCAGCCGGAGAGCGAGAGAGCCGAAATCGCTGCGGCGGCCGCCGTCGCCTGGCCCAGTAGGTTGCGCCGAGAGGTCCGCACATCCATTGCAGACGTGTTGTTCATGTCACTTCCCTTCAACCGATATTTTGCGATGCTTCGGCCGGGACAACACGCGTCTCGGCCTGGATCGCACCATGGTAGCGACATTGCCCGTCCGTCGCCAGTGGATTCGCCTGCTGTGGTTGCTCAAGAATATGACCA
>JAAYVJ010000547.1 GCA_012517265.1 Planctomycetota bacterium
CACCTGCTTCCTTCTTTTGGTTCATCCGGTTCTTGCGTACTTCCATGTGCGATGGGGGCTCTGCCCCCCGCCCCCCGGCATTTTGCGCTTTGGGCCAATGGCATGACAGGGGAAAAGGGAACCGCCGGGATCAACGGTTGCCGGCAGCCGGTTTGTTCCGGCTTCCTCCAGCGATTTCGTCCAGACCCTCTCCAACAGAAGGGTCACGGTCCGGCTGCCATGCTGCTGGAGAAAAGCGAAAAATGCCAGGGGTCCGGGGACAGCGTCCCCGGCCATGGGCCCTCCTCCTGCGATCGAAGTACGCGGAAACCGGATGAGCCCTTCCTTTCTTCTGCTTCTTGACGGAATTGTGAGGATCGTCGCAATCGCCGCAGCGCCCCTCCGAGGCGAGGGCGGTCGTGGAGGGGGAGTCTACCGCGTTCCGGCCTCCGGTTTGAGCGCGAACGAGGCGTTCGCTTGCGGGATGGGACGTTTTGTTGGGGCGTGCAACGCCCCTCCATGCCAGCGGCCCCCATGCGTCAAACCCCCGACTCGAGCGTCGGAATCCGTATCCGTTCGATCCCTGGATCTCGTGAAGAACCCAACTTTCTTGTGCATGCCTTTGCACACGACGCGTGCTCTCACCTCGCGGTTCGACCAAGTCCGGCCTTGAGCAATCACCCTGATTCGAAGCCGGACTCTGCTTTCTGGCGGCTTTCATGAAGATCTCGTAAGTCTTTGTCAACAAGCTGGATACGATCCTCCTTGTGGCTGATGGGCAGGTCGCGCGAAAGAAAATCTCAGGAATTCCTGAAATGATTCGCTTGCGATCTTCGACATATGTAGTAGAATGGCTTCTACGATTGTAGAAGGGTTGAAAGCAATGAAGCTGACAGAAGCAGAATGGCAGATCATGAATGCGTTGTGGCAGAAGCATCCGGCCACGGCGCGCGACATCATGGACCGGCTTCCGGCCGGGGTCAACTGGGCCTACACCACAATAAAGACCATGTTGACCCGACTGGTGGAGAAGCAGGCCGTCGGTGAGGTCAAGCAGGGCAATACGAGCGTCTACGAGCCGCGGGTCTCGCAACAGAAGGCCCGGCTCAGTGCCTTTCGGTCTCTGCTGGACCAGGCCTTCGACGGGGCCGTCGGTCCGCTGGTCCACTTCCTGGCCGAGGAGAAGCAGCTCACGGCCAAGGAGAGGGCCGAACTCAAGAAGATCCTGGATCGCGAAGCGGATGGCAAGGGAGAGTAGTCATGGTTGAGCAGTTGAACACGATCGGGCGTCTTTGGTGGGATTGGTCGATCGCCATGTTGTGGCAGGTCGGCCTGTTGATCCTCGTGATCGCGACCATCGACCGGCTGATTCGCCGGTGGGCCTGGCCGCAGTTGCGGTACGCGCTGTGGTCGCTCATTCTGATCAAGCTGCTGTTGCCGCCTTCCTTGTCGCTGCCCAGCGGCGTCGTTCCGAGCCTGGCGCCCGTCGTCAAGCAGGCCCTCGTCCGGCTCCAATCCGTCAAGCCGGCTGCGGCCGAAAGCCGTGTGACGCTCCTTCTCAACGAGGATATGTCCGGCAGTCCGGCGGCGGACCCGATGGCCTGGGCTTCGCCGATCGCCTCAGATGGCGAGCCCGTTGGTAGTGTGCCCGCAAGGGCGTATCAGATAACGCCTTACGGCGTCACTGCAAACGAGTCTGTCGCCGCCAATGTGGCAGCGCCGTCGTGCGTCCTCGGTCCTCTGTCTCTTCTGTCCTGGCAGGTCTACGCAATGGCGGCGTCCTTCGTGGGAACGCTGATCCTGGGAATATGGCTCTATCTTCGATTGCATTCGCTCGTCGGCCGGCGCGCACAAGAAACGGCAGCCGCTTCACTGCCGCAATCCTTCTACAATCAACTGGCCGTCTGTGCGAAGCGTCTGGAGTTGAGCTGGATTCCCCGGGTCGTCGTGACCAAAAGTCTCGCCACCCCTGCGGTGTTCGGCGTATTCCGCCCCGTGCTGCTGATGCCCAAGGGGTATCTGCGCAAGTTGTCCCGGCGGGACACCGAGCACATGCTCCTGCACGAGCTGGCGCACATCAAGCGGGGCGATCTGATCGCGCA